>VXON01000108.1:0-2081 GCA_009840065.1 Cenarchaeum sp. SB0662_bin_33
AGATCGCGCTATAAATGTTTCAATTTTTGCTGTAAAATGAGGTGTTTGATGGTTTAATTATATTGTGAAAAAAGCTTGGTTCATACAAAAATTTAATGTTACCGCATAAAGACTAAGGCAATTCTCTGCTAGGTCCCTTCGGCCTTAGAGGAGCCACCTTCCGGGATACAAGTTTGCCGTATCCGGGTTTTTCAATTACTGTGAAATTTTCAGCGATAATACTGCCACGAACAATGGTCTTTACAGGCCAGCCGCGTAGCATCATTCCCTCATAAACACTATAATCAGAAAATCCTCCAAAGAGATCTGAGGTTACTTTTTGTTCATGTTTCATATCCAATATTGTAATATCTGCATCGTAACCGCATACCAGCGAACCTTTTTGTGGATACATTGAAAAAATCTTGGCTGGGTTTGTACTGGTAAGGTTTGTAAACTGGTGTAAAGAGATACGACCACGATTTACCCCTTCACTAAGTAATATTGGAATGGAAACGCCAATGCCCGGAAATCCAGCCAAGGACTCCCAGACATCAGATCCAACCTTAAGTGACAGTTTATTGGCAACATGATCTGTTCCTACCGTATTAATTTCTCCACTATACATGGCATTCCAGACTGCCTGATTGTCCGTAGTTGATCGTATAGGCGGCATTACCTTTGCTAGGTAATCATCACGGGTCTCGTATGAGAGGACCATATAGTGTGGACAGGTTTCGACATATACATTGGTCCCCAAACTGCGTTCAACACGTATCCGCTCTAGCGCAATTTTTGATCCTATATGAACAAAATATATTACACAGTTGTATTTACGGGCATATTTACAGACTGTTTCAATTGCTTTCTCTTCGTATTTTGGATCCCTACTTTTAGACCATGCGTCCAGTCCATCCTGTTGTTTTTCTTTGGCAGTTTTCATACCACATGCGCATGATTCATAATCTTCAGCATGAACCAAGACAGGGCACTGTAGTGATGCAGCTCTTTTGACGGTCTCTTCAACTATATTATTGGTTACGTCAACCTTGGTCTCCTGAAGTTTAAAGGATTCCGGCTGCATGTCCATATATACATGTCCAACTTCACCAGCCAAGTTCATGTAAATTTTAAAAGATGTAATTTTATTTTCAACACAATAATTCATTTCGTTAACTTGCTGTTCTGTAAATATTGATGCATGTGCGGTATAGTCAATGTGATGTGATGATAACGAGGCGTCAAGTTGTGGTGGTAGGCATGTACTAAACTTCCCATTTAGCCGTAGCATTCTCATCATCGTAGTGACACCTCCAATAGCGGCCGCATGAGATTCGGTCACAGCAGCCTGATCAATAGGAGAGTAGACTCCATAATGAACGTGGGCGTCAATTGGGCCCGGTACAGAGACAAGGCCAGCACCATTTATTTTGTAATTACAAGAGGGAATATCAGTGGTATATTTTACAATTTTACCATCATTAATGACAATATTTTTGTCAATTATTCCATGTGGTAGGACAACGTGTGAATCCACCACAACCATATCAAATGTCATAATATAACTTGTAATGCACGCTACATGTATTGTTTTTGGTCGAAATTGTTTTGAAACAAAGATTGTACGTCAAAGTTGTAAGTTGGATATTCTAAATAAATAAAAACGGAAGATAATAGCAGATATTACGGGCCGGTGGCTTAGGGGTATAGCGCCACGTTCGCAACGTGGATGTCAGGGGTTCAAATCCCCTCCGGTCCATTTTTTGTAGTTTATTACAGATCTTTAGAATTAATATATTAATAATATTTAAGATCATTTTATAACAGGGCACGTTTTGCACAACACAACGTACAAAACTATTATTCAAAATTGTTAGGAATTATGTATATTTGGTTTAGAGGTTCGATGTTTTTTATTGGGTCTTGATATATTTTTTGATTTCTTAATCTCTTTTTCAAATTTTAAAAGTTGTTTATAAACATCAAAGTTGGGTTTTAATGACAGGGAGGATAATAATTCTTGAATATACACTATGACTTGTAAGTTGGTAGCCTGTGATTTGATAAAGTTATTTTCAGGAGGTGGCATGGACTCCATGTCA
>VXON01000108.1:2181-2663 GCA_009840065.1 Cenarchaeum sp. SB0662_bin_33
GATGCGCTCTGCCTGGCCGGGGTCCGGTTCAGGAGGTGGCATGGACTCCATGTCATCAAGCTTGCCCTGTAGCATGTCAATCTGGGCCAGCAGGGTGTCATTGGAGGTAGTCTGTGACTCGAGATCCCTGATGTGAGATTCGAGCTCGGCGATGCGCTCTGCCTGGCCGGGGTCCGGTTCAGGAGGTGGCATGGACTCCATGTCATCAAGCTTGTTCTGAAGTTTAGTAATTTTATGTAGAAGGTCATTATCAGGTTGTGGTGTACTTGAAGACATAGGAATTAATTCGTCAATTTTCTCTTGGAACTCACTAATTTGGGATAAAAGGGTTGTATTTGGCAGATATGCACTGTAAGATTTAGTTTTAGGCACAGATTTTGTCTTAGCCTCTGTCTTAAGTGAAGTGCTAGCAGCATTTTGTTCAAGCTCTGTTTCTACGGGGTCGGCGGTGGGGAGAAGGGCCTCTGGTTTGTCCTCTTGTG
>VXON01000108.1:2763-5148 GCA_009840065.1 Cenarchaeum sp. SB0662_bin_33
GTCGGGTATGGCTTCGGGTTCTGGTTTGGCATCGGGCGCGGTGGGTTCATCGGATATAACTTCAACGTCGGCACCAACCATCGTGGTTGCATCCGGTTCTGTTTCTACGGGGTCGGCGGTGGGGAGAAGGGCCTCTGGTTTGTCCTCTTGTGTGTCGGGTATGGCTTCGGGTTCTGGTTTGGCATCGGGCGCGGTGGGTTCATCGGATGTGGTTTTAGTCGCAGGTAAAGAACGGCCTTGCGCAATCCACTCCCTTATTTTATCTGCCAATATCTTGGATTCTTCTTCGTTTTTAGCCTGTGATACTTTGTAAATGCCCGAATAGACAACAATATCAGCCTCAGATATGTCAGCAAAAGGATCTTCTGATGTGACACCTTGTGATGAAAGGGGAATATATCTGGCTCTAAGATTCCCTCTATCTTTGAGAACATCGGTGGCCGATATATGCGATGGTTCCGTATAGGTTAGTGTATCCGATATCTTGTTATCCGCTGCCGGTTTATCATTCTCCAAATGCCTTTTGCGGAGCTTGCTAAGTGGAGACTCGTTTGTTGGTTTCATATTGCTAGCCTTTGCGCTGCTAGGTTTAAATCCAGCCTTTTTTACCTCCGGCAGGTCACCCAAATTATCATAAAGTACCTTGTTATCGTCAGTTCTAACAAATAGCTTCCCATCTATGATGTATGCCTTAATCTTTTTACCAAGCCGCCAGCCATCCAAAGTATAAAAGGCAGTTACATGCGTCTCCTTTTTCATAATTTCAGAGGCCAAGGTCATCTTATCCACCACCTGCCCATCAAGAACTCCCTGTTCTGTAATCTTGTGCCTCATAGCATATCGAAGCTGTCTGCCAAGATCATATGTTGCCTCAGATACTAGAAAATCATACTTACCTTTCATCTCAAATCTATTGTATAAAAGATCTAGTTAAGCAATATATGTTTGATCTCCACTGGGTATTATTCTAGCGTTTACACGTAATTGCACTTGGTTGTATTGGAGGATCCCTGCCCGCTCGCCGGTACCACCATCCCAGGTCGCTCCAACCTACACTGTCTTCATGTAGCACATCGCGCCTTTGGGGGGATCTCTAGTCTATGGTATATTGTGGGCACCATTGGTCAGATCCGCACTAGATAGTCATTACCCAACTTTGTAGGGGAAACCTGCGCTAGCAACCCTTATATGATTAGATATTATTCTACGGTACAATGAATAAATACATTATAGCCAGTATGGTGGCCATACTGTCGGTGGCAAGTATTCTTGTCATCGGAGGGGCAACCAGTGTAGTCGCAGAAGAAGCCGACGACAAAATGATGAAAGATGATAGTATGATGAAAGATGATAGTATGATGAAAGATGATAGTATGATGATGATGCACGATTACACCTTTGCTGACATAACCGATTCTGTAGTAATAACTGACAGCTCTGAATTTGAAAATATACAACTAAGCGTAGGTGCCTATGTCCCCACGGATGGTTCCGGAGGAGCGTTTGGCTATGGCGTCATAACAGGTAAAGGACTGGAGGCAATCATTGTAACGACCACCCATGCAGGAGTCTTAGACAGTGAGGCGCAGAAAGATGCGAATGATGCATCGTTCCACAACCACTATGTAGCATTAGAGAATTTGGAAGACGATGATAAATGCCCTGAACTTCAAGTACGTGACATCTCATTTGACGAACCAGGTGATGTGCACGTATCTGACAAAAGTATAGTAATTGAAGACGCACCATACGACTTTAGAGCAGTACACAGTCTCAGCGGTGAACATATTAAATTCTCAGCCGATGACAGACCAGCCAACGCAGTCTCATTTACTATAAATCCAGTTGATGCTAATGGCAACACCAGCGTAACCGATATTCAAGCAGTCTGTATTAACGACGTAAAGTCTGTAGACATCCGAGTTGTGGTTCCAGCATCCTACTGGGAAGGCAACTAATTTTAGAGTGTTTTTTTTTTTGTTTGAAAAGTACTAATTGACATTTATCTGAACAGACCATATACGTAATTTCAAAAAGCGTACATGGTCAGGTCATGTCTATTTTTCCAGATGGGGAGTTGTTTTTTTATGCGCAAATATTGTGTTTTGTTGATCAAGTACCAAAAAACAAAACACTTTCACTAATTCTTTATTTTGTTATCGCCGAGGGGCATATCCCCAATTGTTTAAAGTGTACTGCTCTTCAAGGTGGGTGTTTTACCCTAGTATGAAATGATATAATTTGGTAAAACGCATAATGATAACGGGTAGAGTTTTAGCATAGTGAAATTGATTAACGTTCATACAAATCTATACTTTAAATTCAAATAGAAAACTGTTATATAAAGTACCTGCCTTAAATACTTAAACATCAATGAGTAACCAA
>VXON01000110.1 GCA_009840065.1 Cenarchaeum sp. SB0662_bin_33
CAATCATCGCAATAAACATCTCTAATACAATCACAACGAGCACCCCCAATTGTGGCTATATACCGATTTTATCATCATACTTTGGTACGGTTGCTCGTCAACATACCAATACATCGTACCTTTTAGTTATAACTAGGAAAAGTAGTTTTTCTACACTAAAAGGCCTAATTTACTTGACTTCCAACTAGTTGCCTAGGTCGCATCTGAGAAATTTTTCACGCCTAGCGTCTAGGCGTAAATTGGCACTTTTTCACTTTCTGTAAAATTACCATGTATTGCAAAAATAGGTAATGTGTACATCTGATGATGGATTGTTATTTTATGTATTCTGATATGAACAAGTTGCATATCGACGCTCTCGCTACAAATGTCAGATATCAATTTTAGTAGGAATTGCACATGTATCCAGATAAGCTGACTCTGGCACATACAACAAATGTACCGGTGTTGTGTTTTGGTACATATTGTTTTTAGCGTTTTTTTACCACACATATGATGGCAAAACAGGTGGCCGGCCACATAGACTATAACTGCAAAGACGCCGTACATGTATAACAGTCGTAAATTATTGATATTTCTAAATTCGAATTTAGAAATATCATAAAACAAATAGCAAAACATGACATGCGTAAGCAGCTGGCAAGCTGTTACGAATTTCAAGAGGCATACATCTTGTGATATGTCTCTAAATTCGGATATGATAACATGCATAACAACATAAAAAAAAATAAAAAATGAATGATTAAAGGAATGGTCCAATGTTTGCTGTCAGACTTATCATAATGGTTATGAATATGGCACCCCAAACACGGCCAGCAACCATATAGATATTACTAAATGGCAGAACCGATAAATTATAGGCACATCCTAAAACTAGATGTCTTTGAGGGGTATGCCAGCCTGCATTTCCACATATGTTGGTGAACTGCCATTCAAATCGAGATGTCCTTTGTTGGTAAAGCAAACAACCCAACCTTTGGACAGTTGTTTTTCAGTGGTTGGAGTGAGCCCCGAACTTTTGTTTGATCAGACTGGTTATGTCAATATCAAATATTTCATCCAACACCCAAAATTAACATCAACTAAAATATCAACAATTTAGAGGCCTCATATAGGCATCCCAACTCAAGTTAACGACATTTATCGTTAATATTCCAAAACCACTGTAACCCATTAACGTCTGCTTACACATAGTCTATCATGAAGGAAGAGTTACAGGCTAAACTCCGCGCCAAACATGACCAACTTCGTCAGGCCGAGGCCAAGTTGGTTGTATTACGGGACGAGGCCGCCAAGTCGATTGGTGCCGTTGAGGCACAGGTACGTAAAGTCGAAGTAATATACACAAAAACTAGCGACATTGAAGACGAAATCGTGCATTCTTCGTGACAGGTGGATGAAATATTGTGCATTCGAAGGGCAAATGTGACCTCAAAACCCCTACCTTTTTGGGTCAAAAGTACCCCATGCGAGTACGTCTACATATGTCGTATGCCGTATTTGGTCTAAAAGTATCATACAAATAATACCCAAGTTATACAGGGCAGTCTGAAAAACCAAAAATCACACAAACATTATCTTTTAACCCCTCCTGGGGCGACAATGTACATCATGTAGATGAAATATTGTGCATTCGAAGGGCAAATGTGACCCCAAAACCCCTACCTTTTTGGGTCAAAAGTACACCATGCAATTACGCCTACAACATGTTGCATGTACACTAAAAAGTGCTATACACGACACATGTACCATTTCACGCCTAAAAGCTAAACCCCCCTTATACAATGTGCTATTTACGCCTAAAGCCAGATGTAGTAAATTTATCGATTTTGAGGGGGGTTGAACGTTTACGCATGATATGGGCAGCCAATACCCAAAGCATGTAGATGTCATGCTAAGATACATGGTCAAAATCTATTTCACGCCTAAAAGCTAAACCCCCCTCTTATACGTATGGAAAATCCGGTTATATCATATATGAGCAACATATTGGGGTCAAACGAGTATTTTACACCAGTCTGCTCTGCGCAGGCCCTTTGATGAAATTATCTAGACCGGTCTTTATGGGCTTCCATTCTGATGGTTCAAACTCTTTTGGCAGTTCAGATACGAGTCTGTCCGACTCTACGCCCACATATACAAGACGTTCTATTAGTGGTACGATATCAAGAGGTTTACCATCTAAACCTTTGGTTGCGTCATTTGTTATGCTACTATCTTTGTCTACATGTATCTTGTAGCGGTCTATTGCCCATTCAAGTGGTGTGCGACCATTAACACGATATTTAGTTTCTGGAATATTTTCAAATACTATAATGCCGTTAATTTTGAGTGTTTTTGTGTCTTTTACCGTTTTGCCGTCCTTTTTTATTCTGGCAAAGTCCATCTTTTCATACTTTCCGAATTTGGCTTTTGGTCTTCCCAAGTTATATCTCTCACAAGTCTCCCAGGATAGATGTAGGTCTGCAAGTTTTCTACCAATCGTACAGAATGGCCAAAAGTCAGGTGCCATTGGTATACGTGGTAATTCTCTAGTCAGGTTGTTGGCGTACTTTTTGCGGTATCCGGCATGATGCAATATACCATATGTGTAGTAGAATATGTCGAGTTTTGATATTGTATCATCCTTGTAATGTTTATGATATTTGGACAGAGCATAATCAGTGATGTTATCTTGCATCATTTCATCTTCACCTGAAACGGGAATATCTGTCCATGATGTATCACCTCCTGATCCGGCATCATGTCTGTTATGAACACCGAGAACTCGCCCTGAATCCTGTATGGCACTATTATGCACAGATTGCGCAGATCTCTCTCTCAAGTCAGACTTCTTTATTTTTAACGGAAATGTCTGGCCGTTTTTGTTAATTTGTATGTCGGGAACTACATCGGTCATTATTGCAGAGAATTCTACATCCGCATGATACGGTACTGCAATCACTTTATTTTTTGAGTCGTTTTTAGGGAAGAATTTTGGAACTAAAACCATTGTTTCTACAAATGTTTTGTCAAAGTATAGGTATTGTTTAAAGAATGGACGATACAAACTGTTTCTGATTTTATTTTGGTCAAATAGTAGATTTTTAGATCTTTTCAAGAATCGAGTCAAGTTTGGAGTCCATTTAACTCGTTTTGGATCTACTATTGGGTTATCCCAATTCTGGGATTTGCAATAATCAATATGACACTTCATGTTTTTTGATAATTCTTTCTTTGATGAATTATATGCCCAAGCATCGCGACTTGTTCCAATCCCCCTTGAATAAATGCTGAATACTGCATCTCCCCTGCCCTTCTTTGCATCTTTGCTACCCATGGGCAAATAGTCGTTAAACTCATCACGGCGCTGATTTAGCCAGTCATTGTGCTTGTCAGGTTTTATTACACACCAGTCCTGTATGCCTTTAATGGACCCCGCCGCTCTGATTATCTCAAGTTTCTTTTCTCGTGAATGAAAATCACCAATGTCATGATAATGAATAATACCGGAACGATTTTTTTTGGGATTCTTGACCAGTATTGTTATTGCAACCGGGGCTCTAGAACCGGAGCCAAAAACCTTTCCCCCCTCTTTTCTAGATATTTCGCCTTGTGTTCGTTGATTACCCCTCAAGTCAAACACCCATACACTGGTAAACTCTTCCTGTATACATGCGCGCAGGCCTACAGCAGCCTCTGATCTTATGAAGGAACCGTTTGTTACAAATCCGATAATTCCGGACTCTCCTATTCTGTCTGATGCCCAGCGTATTGATTGTATGTAGGAGTCATATAGCGATCTTACCAAGCCAATAGTGGGATTGATTGTCTTTGTCTTTTCTAGATATGTATCTTCAATACGCTTTCTTATCTCTGGATACTCTACATTCTGATTCTGGTCGTTATAGTTTGACTGGCCGGCTGAATACGGTGGATTCCCCACGATAATATGCAGGTTTGTCTTGCGCTGTTTCTGCCGTCTCTTTCTAATATCTACAAATTGCTCATCTATCTTAGACTGCTCATATTTGTGGTGTTTCCCTTCTAGATATCTTGGATTCATCATAAGCGTATCCGTATAGTTCATTCCCTCAAATGGTGCATACTCATCAGACTGTACGATATCATGATATGTGGATTCCAGATTTGCCGTGGCAATGTAAAATGCTAGTAGTGACAACTCGTTTGCAAACATGTCATTGCAGTACTTTGACTGTACGTTATCTCCAAGTAGTCCAGAGTCAAGCAGCCTTGCCAAGAACGTTCCTGTCCCTGTAAATGGGTCTAGTATCTTTACCGAATCATCAGAAAAGTCGGTACCAAACTCAGACTCCAGTATATGCGCCACACTATACAGTATAAAATCAACTACCTCTATTGGCGTATATACAATGCCGTCCCGACTAGCCCTCTTTGGATCAAACTTTTGATAGAACGTCTCATAGATGTTCCGGATAAACTCCTGTCTAGACTCGTTGTCTGTTATGGATTCGGCAACCAGTTTGATGTCTGTATAGTCTATAATATCATCAGAAATTCCCAATATGTCTCGGAGTCGTTCTAGTTCCCGCGCTATACTGTTTGTATTATAAAATTCGTAATCATACACCATGGCAAATATTCTAGCAGTAACAATATGCTGTATCAGCATGTTTGTTATGCTGGTCTGATCTATGGTGTCATTGAGTATCTCTTTACATATGGTTACAAACCGTGCAGACTCTGCCTCATACTTTTTGTTGCCATGAATCCTTTCGAGTACGAGATTTTTAGTATCTGCAATAACATCCCCAAGATTCTCCCCGAACTTTCTGATTGCCTCATCATAGTTTGAAAAGTCATCAAATGCATCCTGTATGCGCTCGTCTATGGAGACGTGATCATCCTCCGCATTGGACTTTATTCTGTTGACAAACTCACCAAGGCCGTACTTTGCAGAGTCCGGCTGTATTACTATATGTCGAATCCTCGGATGCCGTGTCATCTTGTCCTGTATGGTAGTCATTATCAGAGAATCGCCATTTCTTGTCACCACAAGACATGGTGTAGTGATATTGATTGAAGTTTATACATTTTAGTGATCTTTTTTATTAAAA
>VXON01000098.1 GCA_009840065.1 Cenarchaeum sp. SB0662_bin_33
TAGTGTGTATGGGCGATTTTAGTACTGCATAAACTTATGCACGCCGCTATATGTGCAGAATAATACATGTTGGATGCTAAATTATTACATGTCATATATGGTCAGGCGGCTACTGCTAAACAGGGTGTCTCTGATGTCATGTCCCATATACGGCAGGATGTTTTGATGGGTTGCTGGACACCCTCAGGCAGCATATAATCCATGAGTTTGGGAGGAGTCAACTCGCTATTATTCACAATCCCCGTTATTGTAGCCTTCAGGTCGTCTATTGAGTCAAAATAGTTGCCGGCCAAGGCGCGCTTGAGGTCACGCCATAGCACCTCTATGGGGTTCAGTTGAGGGGCATACTTGGGAAGGAAGATACGCACCATACCACCATTGGAATCTCTCTCATACTCGTCCATCTTTTGTGACTTGTGAGACGAAACATTATCCAAAACGACTACCACATCACCCACAACCGCCCTGATCTTGTCTATAAATGACTCAAGGGTTTCAGAATTGGTCGAATCTACAATGGCGATATGGAACCAACCGTCCCCTAATACACCCATAAGCCGTACCGACTTTTTTGACCAACTCATGGGTATGGTCTCATGACCGCCGACGGGCAACCATCCGTAGTCATTCCATCCGCCCACCATACAGGATGCCTCATCCAGAGCCATTATGACATATCCCAGAATCGCCATTGCCCTCAGGCGTTCTGCAGTCGTCTTCTTGAATTGCATTTGTTCCTCCTCCGAAGCGCTCTTGTGGGGAGATGGCCTTGACTTGCGGAATGAGTATCCCACATTATGCATCATACGACGTACGGTGTCGATACTACACTCCACACCCAATCTCTCGGATATCATACCCTTGATCATCTTAGACTGCCACCGTCTTCTCTCATACCCCAACTCCTCAGGAGATTTGGATAGCCACTCTTGTACTGTCTTTGTCATGGTATCAGTCAGCAATCGAGCTCGGCCAGGGGGCTTGTGGTCATCCAAATCATTCAAACTTCTCCTTCTTCCCCTCGCTAACCAGCCGCGCACCGTGTCTGGCCGCCTGCACATCTCCTTCGCTATCGTATGGAGGGTCTTGGACTCCTTTCTCTTAATGCATGCCAACAACACGGTCTTCTCCTTACACTCTTTGAGGTTCGCCATACGCTCTTCCATCTCTTCAATGGTGTGATCTGGCATGAACTTGTCACCTTTTTGAATACGTTCCTCCCCCTTTGCCGTGGGTCGGGGGCCATCTTTTGATGCGTCGCGGTTAAATACTTTGTCCGTGATACTCTTTTGTGCCGACCTGTTGGAGTTGAACATACCATTAGGTGGCACATTTTTCTTTAAATACTACATAGCCGATCTAAATTAACTTTATTGTGTAATAAATTCCACCCATATTTCAACGAAGAGTCATAACGGCATGATATAACACTGTGAACGAAGCATGTATTGATCTTTTCATATCCAATATGGTGCCATCGACCACTGGAAAAAATATTGAGGATCATTTCTGAGTACTACGTGGCCGCAATCGCAGTCATCGGCGTGTTGCGGGTACGAACATACTAAATTTTTCCCATTTTTTGAAAACCCATATAGCGCCTTATATCATATCGTGCAGTATGACGGTATGAAACATACAGATGTGGTGGACACTGCCCTACAGATAGTTGATGCGGGACGCACTGCGCACATATACTATGATGGTTCCCTGCAGTGCGGCGAGGAACCTGTAGGCAAGACGATACTGGTCCTCAGGCCTACAAGGCGCGTTAGCCGGCAAACACTCCTGGTTATGTTGACACACCGCCTGCGCATGAAGGGTATTAGCAATGGAAAGCCATGCGCTTGATACGGTAGCCGACCTGATTGCCGGGCGGAACGCATATGTGGCATCACCATATGGGGATGCGGATGCGCGGCGGTACGACAGATATGATGCAGTATTGCGCATATGCGGCTATCTTATATCCGCCGGCGTGCGCGCATACTCAGGAACCGGTAAGTTAACGTGAGATACCAGTCTGTGTTTCCACAAATGTTGACGGTGAGCCGCCATTCAGAGGAGCTCCATAAAGATGTCCATTGTTGGCCAATGGGCAAACAAGCCCAACCTTTGGACGGCCTGTACCGGCCATCACGTCACCAACGACACTGGGAGGTGTAAGTGTCGCGAGATGTATCTTTCCTCTCAAGACCATTCCGGCCTTGTCTTGCAGTGTATAGACGGCTTGCGCGCGTTTACTCCACTGCACTGCATAAAAAGTGAATAATATGTTGAATGCCGCATTGACGTCCGCGTGGTATGCTACACCACAGTTATGACACCTAAACTTGCTGCCTTTACGCCATGTGTTTGTGCTGCCGCACATGCAGCAGTGTTGTGATGTATATTTCTGGTCTATTTCCATGTACTCTGTATTGTGTTGCAAAGCCTGTTGCGTCAGCAAGGCCCGCGCCTCGCCGCACTTGCTTTGTCGCATTGGACGGTTCTTGTTTTTCTGACCCTTCCCTTTTGTGGTCATTGTACGGAGGTTCATGCCCTCCATGATGATTTTGTCGCACTGCGCGAATAGTTTTTTGGCAAACTTGCGCAGCTTGTCTTTCTGCTTGTTCTCCATCTTTTTGTAGACTGATTGTAGTTGCGCATGTAGGTTGCGCCACTTATGTGAATGGAGTTTACAACGAGCCATCTTCTTTTGAATCCGGGCGATATTGCGCAGTGTGTCTTTTTCACGAAGCGTCAGCATGGCAATACTGCCGTCCGACTTTCCGACTATAAGCGTGTGCTTGCCGCCCATGTCAATCCCCGCATGTATGCCGGTACATACGCGGTCCGGGACGTGCTCGCGTATTGTAACGTGCAGCTCGAACTGCCTCTCTTTATCACCATGATTCGTCACATCCACAATCTTGCAGGATACGGCGTACCTCATCTAATGCTCCGGGCTCCTCCATGGTGGTTAGATCACCTATTTGTTTGCCGGTCACCAAGCTCTTTAGCAGTCTTCGCATTATCTTGCCGCTCCGGGTCTTGGGCAGTATGGGCACTATATGAATGGCATCGGGCCTAGCCACTGTCCCAATCTGACTGACTATAATTTTTTCAAGCTCGGATTCCATACCCATACCATCCATTCCAGAGCGCAGTACAACAAAGACCACTATTCCCTCACCGCGAATCTCATCAGGTACGCCTATGACGGCGGATTCGGCAACCTTCTTGTGTGATACAAGACAGCTCTCCAACTCTGCCGTTCCAATGCGATGGCCGGAGACCTTTAGTATGTCATCAGCCCGGCCCAGCAGCCACATGTAACCATCCTTGTCCTGTATGGCATAGTCTCCAGGATAGTAATAATCTGGAAATCGAGACCAATACGTATCACGATATTTTTGCTCATCTCCCCACAACGTCAGCATCATGCCAGGCCATGGGTTGCGCACCACCAGATACCCCTTGGTGTCCGGGGGCGCGGTCTTGCCGTTCTCATCTAATACCGCCATATCAATGCCGGGAATTGGCAGCGTTCCTGATCCTGGTTTGAGTGGAATGCTCTCCAATCCAGGTAGTGCCGATATTAACATCCCGCCGGTCTCTGTCTGCCACCATGTATCTATGACTGGACATCTACCATCGCCTATTACATCATGATACCACACCCACACCTCTGGATTTATGGGCTCTCCCACACTACCAAGCAGCCTCAGGGAGCTTAGATTGTACGATTTTGCCGCCATAGCATTATGTCTCATCAACATGCGCAGCGCGGTGGGTGTGGTGTAAAATATGCTAACTTTGTGCTTTTCCAATATCTGCCATGTCCTAGATGGGTTTGGATGGTCGGGTGCGCCCTCATACATGACCTCCGTGGCGCCGCATAGAAAAGGTGCGTACGCAACATAACTATGACCGGTCACCCAGCCCACATCTGCCGTACAGTGGTAGATATCTGTATCTTGTATGTCAAATGCCCATCTGAATGTAGAATGAATATGAGTCATGTAGCCTCCTGTGCCGTGTAGCACTCCCTTTGGCCTGCCCGTAGTACCTGATGTATATAATATGAATAGCGGATCGGTCGACTCGACCGGCTCTGCGGCGCATTTATCACTCTTGTTATTAATTTCGGTCCAGGGCACCCAGGTGGATGGTATGCCGTCTTGGCGTTGTACCATTATTGTATGCCGTATCTTGAGGGATGATTTTAGGGCCTCCTGCGCCGTCTGGGCCAGTGGAATAATTCTGCCACGACGATACCCCACATCCGCCGTAATCAATACAGTAGACCCCGAATCATTCATTCTGTCTGCAAGTGATTTTGCACTAAAACCTGAAAATACCACCGTATGAACGGCTCCCAGTCTGGCACATGCCATCATGGATACGATTATCTCAGGAATCATGGGTAGATATATTGTTACACGATCCCCCTTCCTGACACCCAATGACTTTAACAGGTTGGCAGTCTTTTGCACCTGCAGATATAGTGTGCCATAAGAGACTGTCTGCGAGGTACCATCCTCCCCCTCCCAAATTATAGCCGGCTTGTCGGCAATATCATCCTGATGTATATCCAACGCATTATACGATATGTTGGTGGTACCGCCAACGAACCATCGGGCAAAGGGTGGGTTCCATCTAAGTGTCTCTTTCCATGGCGTAAACCAGTGTAGTAATCTTGCCTGCTCATCCCAGAACTGCACATTATCCCCTGATGCGCCCTCCCTGATGGATGGGTCACTCCTTCCAAGATTGGTAGAATACACCTCCATTATGCCATATGGGAGGATATACCTCCGATATTAAGAAAGCGCCTGTATGTGGGCGCATTTAAAAAAATCTATTGCGAGGTCATCCGAGACAACCAATCATTCTTTTGGGAAGGCGCAGTGATGTTGTATTTTGGTATGTCATGTGGCGCCTCGGGTGGCATATCAGTGGTGGTATCTGCCTGTGGCGGTATGCCGTAATTTGGCATCTGTGATGATGGTATGTCTCCGGTAGGATATGTCTTGGGGGGCGGGGGCGGTATGT
>VXON01000080.1 GCA_009840065.1 Cenarchaeum sp. SB0662_bin_33
TCTTGTGGTGTAAGCTTAGCTTCAGCTAAGCGACATGATTTCCGGACGCTACAGTTCTTATAGAGAACGTCTTCGGTATCGCAGAAAGTGTATGTAAAAACCAAATCCCCCCACAACAAAGCCGGCTGCCAACGAGGCTATGCCCATCGTGGGTATGCTAGGATATATCGTGGGTGCCAAAAACAGCAGCAGGGCGCCCAGTATTACCAAGGCAAAGCCGCCCTTGTTCCTAGCCCTGTTGTGTTCACTGTGGGCCATATCTATTCGCGGGTACATATCTTTGCAGCATTCTTATTACGTTTGATGCGCCCATGTCTGATATTAATGGGCCTAGTCGGGGCCCCCGTCTAGTTCCCAATATTATCAGATATAGAGTCTCAAAGAGAGTCCTTGGTTTTATGTCGTGGGATTTGGCTGCCGAATATATCATCTCTTGGGAGTCTATATCAGGACTATCCTTTAGGGACGTAATCAGTGTAGATATCGCAGGTATTACGTCTGCGTTTAGTTGTATTTCCTCACGTTCCACATGGCCATACTCATCGGCGAATCGGCACGCCAGTTTTATCAGGTGTATTATAGGGGATGTGTCTTTTGGTAGTTTTGAGTATGTGTCTAGTTTTTGCAGTATCTGTTCGGTGCGGCTATCACCTGTGTATATCTTGGCCAGCTCCACCAATAACGTATAACTCACATGAGGGCATATACTATCTGGGGGCCGCAGCAGATTCACATACTCATATAGACCCCTTAGCCTGACAGCCTTATCGAGATTGTCCATCTTTGTAACACCAAAGTATGTGTTCTCAAGCTCATCATACTCATTCATTAATGCGGGTACATCCTCAAGGCCTAGGCGGCGGGCGCCCTGTATTCTCTTGTACATCAGCAAGAGTAGTGACTGTGGAGTGCCCACGTCAAGCCAGTCCTGTGCGGTTACGACATTGCCCTTGGACTTTGATATCTTTTTGCCGCCCCGGTCCAGAAACATCTCGTACCGGACATGGTGCGGTGGGGCATACCCCAATATATGCTCGGATATCCAGTCATTTACCGATACCGAGTCCATTATATCCTTGCCATACGCCTCAAAGCGTACATCAAAGGCGCTCCAGCGTGCGGCAAACTCCACCTTCCACGCCAGTTTACCTAGTCCGCCTCGTATGTTTACCATGCCCCGATGTCCACAACCGGATATGACTCTTCCGCCGATGACGATATCCACACACCTATACCTTACCATATAGGATGATGCGTCATACTCGTACGAGTCTGTTGTGTATATTTTGTGGCATTTTTCACAGACCGCAAAGTAAGGCAGTGATTTTACATACTTGTCCTGTCCTACTATATCCTTTATCTTCTGGCCTATGTAGTCGGCCTGCTTCAGTATTGTATGTATCTGCTTGTATAGCAACCCGTCCTTATACGCATCAAATGCCCTCTGTGATTTATACTGTATGCCCAGCCTGTCCAATCCATCCAGCAGTATCCTAGACATGTGATCTGCGTAGGAGTCGTAGCTTCCAAACGGGTCAGGTATAAGAGATACTGGCTGGCCCACAAAATCCTCCAGACTCTTAGGGAATCCATCTGGTATCTTGCGGAGACCGTCCAGATCATCAGAGTATGCAAGCAGTTCAGAGTCGTAGCCCATATCATTCAGGGCCATCTTTACACCATAGGACCTGACAGCATCACCAAGGCTGCCCACATGGGGTATTCCGGATGCACCAAGACCACTCTCCACAATTATCGTCTTATCTATATCCCGGCCTAGGCTTTTCTCCCGCTGTATCATATCGTATGCTAGCTTGTCAATCCATGTTCCCCGGCCAATCACATCAGATATAACATCACCCCACTAGACATTTTGACATGTATGGTCCATATAATGAATACCCCAGAGAAGAGTAGTACTGTCTGGTACCAACGGCGCTTATAACCAGTATGCGTTCGACTCCAAGCTCTACCTTTGATATGCGCTCGGCCTCTGCAAGCAATCTCCTTCCAAGACCAGAGTGCTGTATGCCACCATGCTTGCCCAGTCCCAGAAGACGGCCATACACATGTAGTTCCCGGACCAGTGTGGAGTTTACAATCTCTGGTCTGTGAGACCTGCTACTAGGTCGACGCATGCGTATAAAACCATATATCTGGTCGTCATCATCAATATACGATAAAAATACCTCATGACCGCCGGCTGCCGCATAGTCTATGCGCCTCTGATGCAATTTTGAGGATATTCTGACGGGTTGCCTGCACCGAATACAGCGACATGTGGTATTGCGGCGTTTCATCTCATTAAATACCAGCTGGCGCAGATTTCCCTGGGTGGGACCGGCTATAATATCTGTAGAGGGTATCTCGCGCTGTATGCGCATCACACGTACCCATTCCGGGAACCGTGCCTTTGCCGTGGCCAATACATTGATCATCTCAGAGTTATCATAGGGGGTGTAGGAGCCGTCCATGTACTGCTTGTATAGTGGGGTGTCGTTCAACACCAAGGATGGATATATCTTGAGCATGTCAGGACGCAGTCGCTCATCATCAAACAGCTGTGCAAAGTCATCAATATCATTTTGTGGTGATGCCGTGGGAAGGCCGGGCATCATATGAGCGACAATCTTTAGGCCTGCATCCCTTGCAGCCTGAAAAGACTCTACAACATCATCAAATGTATGACCCCTGTTCACTATCTTATAGACCCTCTCCCGTAGACTCTGGACTCCTATCTCGACGCGGGTTATTCCATATGTCAGCATCGCATCTATGTGCTTGGCCTTGCAGTAGTCTGGTTTGGTCTCTATGGTAAAGCCCACATTCCGGATATCAGATGTGGTATTGAGTTTTTTTGCAGATTCAAGCGTGGGAGATACGGTTCTATTTAGTGCATCATAGCATGATTTTATAAAATTATACCGGTACTCTTCGGGCATAAACATGAATGTTCCACCAACTATTACCAGTTCAAGTTTTGATGGGTCGTGTCCATACGATATTAACTTGTCCAGTTTTGTGGTTATCTGCAGTACTGGATTATACTGGTTTTCAATGGCATTGATGGTGGACGGCTCCGTACCCGTATAGCTGTTGGGTGTGTTGTGCGATATGCCGCCGGGACAGTACGTACAGCGTCCATGCGGGCACGCATATGGCTTTGGCATTAGGGCTATTACAGCCACACCGGAACCGGTCTTGGCGGGTTTCTTTAGCAGTAGTGTATGAAGCTTAGAGTATCCATCATCGCCGGCGGCGGCCAGTATCTCCTGTTTGCGGGGGATTCTCTCTAGAGACATCTCTGCGCAGACATTCCGGATTATATTTTTGGCATCCTGAGTGGTTGGGTTCTCCATGCAGAGCAGCATGTTTGCAATTGTACTACAGGCATCGTCCATCTGACTCCTCATCAGATATAATTGCATCTAGTCGTCCATAAATTTATGACTGTTTGCTTTGGAAAAACAAAAAATGACAGAGGCATTAGGCATTCTTGCGGGGTCGGCCTCTGCCCCTCTTTGGCGGCTCGTCAGTGGTCTCGGTCTTGCGGGGCCTTCCACGACCTCTTTTGGGTGGCTCGTCAGTGGTCTCGGTCTTGCGGGGTCGGCCTCTGCCCCTCTTGAGTTTGGTGCTTTCCGTTTTCTTGGAATCTTCTATCTTTGCTAATATTTTTTTGAGAAATTTTAATTCCTCATATATGCTGCTAATTTCAGACTGTACTGTTTTTTGGTCAATACTCATGTTTTTAAATATTTCAATTGATATTTTAGGTTTTCTCAATTTTGAATAAATTTAATGGATTTGTTGTCTGGTTAATGATTAATTTTGTAAATTTAGTGAGGGGCGTAATTTTATACTCTACAAAAAATGTATCTATGCCAAAGAACATAAGTTCGTGGACACTTCTAGGACGTGAAGATATCTATGTACTTTTGCTTTTGGGTATAGGTCATAACATTCTGATATTTTAATGTCCAGACAACCGGTGCTGAAAAAGCGATTAACTCCTCTAGGTTATTTTGTGATGTGTAGCATGAAAATTTTTTGGAGTAAAATAGAGATGAATATATTATGATACGGTGGTTTTGGTATATGGCACACGGACCACATACCCAAAAATGATGTCAAAGGGCGAGGACAGAGTGGGCCCATTGAATTTTAAGTACATGGTCAGGTCATGTCTATTTTTCCAGATAGGAAGTTGTTTTTTATGCGCAAATATTGTGTTTTGCTGACCAAGTACAATTTTAATTATTGCGAAAGTTTGCTGTGTTTGCAATGTATATGCACAGTCTTTTGATTTTCTACGCAGAAATAAATAAAAAAAGAACTGGCGCGTACCGTATGATAGAGATAAAAGTATTGGACAATTACCATGAATCTCCCACCTTACGGCAAAATAGTTCCGTAGTACTTTCTAATCAAACACTAGGATGCCAATACGTAGAGTTAGGTCACATCATTATACACTACATTAGGAAATTTATTAACACAATTAGTGGTGATTGAATAGATATTATGGGATGACTCTAGTTTAATATCAATTAACGTAGCCAGGCAATGTGAAAGCGAGGTGTTTTATTATTTAATATTTTCTAATTAAAAGATCATAAAGTTTTTAATTATTTATACCAAAGTCTATCTAAAATATCATAATACAATTGAAGAGGAAAACAAATGTTCCATGTTGGCAAAAATAATAAATTTCCCTCCCCTGATGATGCCAAAATTCTAAAAAGTGTTTAAAACTTACCAGTGTAACAATACATGTCAGATGCCTAGGAGAGATAAGATGTGGTCAAGAGGATAAACAACTCTACGCTAGTTTTATGCCGGTAGTATTTTGTTACGTGTAGTATTCTGAAAAAAGAGTCAAACAGAAAGTGTTTTGCTTTAAGTACGTACATACATCCGTCAAAAGCAGTCTTTTGTTTGGGGAAATATAGAAAGTGTTTTGCTTTTTGAAGTTGGGCGCTCGGTT
>VXON01000190.1 GCA_009840065.1 Cenarchaeum sp. SB0662_bin_33
TAGTGTGTATGGGCGACTTTAGTACTGCATAAACTTATGCACGCCGCTATAGTATCGCCAGTATCCTTTCCGTCTCTTATGTTTAATCATTATAGAGATAGTATTAAGATCGCGCTATAAGTATTTAGATCTTATAGTACGGTACTATACATAAATAGATAAGATTTTTCAGTCTGACACTTAAGAAACCAACGTTGTTCAGGCTGCCAGTGGGCAATATGATCTTAAATCAGATTTACGCACCAACCCCGGACGATCAATTCTGTGTCGTAATTCTTCTTATGTAATATGATCTTTTATCATGTGATATAAAATCAGACTTTATACTTCCTTTGCCAACTCTGCCGCTATTACTCCATCTGTTGTACAAGTTTACTTTGAGATGTATCTCCTGTACGATATTATACCACTTTAGGGCCATAACATGCTCACCAAAGAGGCGTTTGAATATAGAAAATACTGCCTCTACAACTTATTTTCTGTTGTATCCAATTCTGGCCTTCTAGTACAGCTGATTCTGCTTCTTCTCTTCCCTGCCTAATGTATTCATGCGCGCAGACTGCCCGCTGCCTCCTAGTTGATCTCTTACGGATATTCCCCACGTGGTCCCGGACCCCTTACCGCGCGGTGTCGCGTTTATCTTGTGTAGTATACCTGAAACTACCCCTGTATACACACGTGGCTATGTTGTGGTTAGTAGACTCATTTGAGTATCAATACAGGCAGAATAATGACCGCCGTAAAAAGACGTGCGCAGAGTGGCGCCGCGGCGGTCTCTAGTACGGGCATGGCCTTCATACACAAGTGTCGGTTCTGCATAATCTAGGCGCGACCAGATGCAACTATCCACGTATATAGCACATCATGCAATGTATGGCAATGATTATAGTGTATACTGGAGATGGTAAGGGAAAGACCACTGCTGCATTAGGTCTTGTACTGAGGGCAGTCGGACATGGTAAAAGCATACGCATGATTCAGTTCATCAAGGGGAGCTGGCACTATGGCGAGATGAGTTCTTCATCAAGACTCTCCCCCGAATTTGAGATGATTGCGGTGGGGAAGGGCTTTGTTGGAATAATGGATGACACCAGCACGCCCCAGCAGCATACAGATACGGCCAGACAGGCCCTGTCCCTAGCACTCAAGAACATATCAGATAGTACGTTTGATATCATAATACTAGATGAGATAAACTATGCCATACATCTTGGCCTAGTGTCAGAAGATGACCTGCTATCTGTGCTGGATTCCCGTCACCCGGATGTAGATGTGGTACTCACAGGAAATTATGCTACAGATAAGGTCATACAGGTAGCAGACCTAGTTACAGAGATGCGGTCCATAAAGCATCCCTTTCAAAAAGGCATACGTGCAAAAGAGGGAATAGACTTTTGATTTGTATTGTTCCCTTGAGGTATGCTTTGACTCTGCTACCTCCACCGTACTAGGTAATCTAAAAATTATGCCATAGCATAACAATAATGGCGAGCCGGAGCGCGATACACTGTCACGGCAGAGGAAACTCCTCCCTCCTGCAGGAAGCGCGGCCCGGAGATGGGTAGTCGGAGACGGCTGGCAACGGTACAGAAAACAGCCCGCCCGGTAATACGGTGATGGTGAGAGTCGGAGGTTTCGGTAAACGGGCATGAAAAAGCCGCCCCGCGTGGAGCAAGGCCAAATCAGACCACACGTCCTGCTACGGGTCTAGGTAGGCCGCATAGCGAAATATCGCGAGAACAGAAGGAGGGTTACTCCCGGCACGCCAATCATAATACCGTGTGTATACACCATGTAAGCACGATGCACATATGATGATGAGCCTACATCAGTAGATGTTCAGACCACCAAGTCCAAGCAAAAAAAGCTGTACCTGTTCTCCACCACCGACATTCAGACACGATTCTGTATCGCATTCGAGATGGCCGACCACAAAGACGGTTTCAATGCCACCAATCTGCTGGAGACCAAAAAACAGGTGGGCAAGATACCTGCTGTGTTCATCAGCGACGGCCTTCCCTCGTATAGTGGGGCACATCAGGCGGTGTTTGCATCCAAAAATCCGCTGGACAAACACAGTGTGCACAAGCGATGTTTGCCTCAACAACAAAGCGATTTTCAGGAATGGTTCACGGGACGTTCCACAGATTACAAAGTAGGCAACACATATCGAATCCAGACTCGCCCCTTATAATGGGCTTTTTTGCATGTTATAACGTTGTTCGGCTTCACGCCAGCCTGCACAAGCGTACGCCGGCGACTGGAATCATAATTCATGGGGACAATAAGAAGACCATCATAGGCAACGCTAGTTGGTCGCTAGGGCAAAGGAGTCGAGATGCATCATCCACTAACAGCTAACGCACAAAGAACGTCAACAAAAAGTGAAAAAGTACCAATTTACGTAACATCTCGCCATTCTGAGATCAGGCACAAAAAGTCCAAATCCCTTAAAATGGGACGCTCATATTTCGAATGTTGGAGCTGGGTTTGATCAAAATAACCCCAACTTTGTGGTCGAAATAAAATGCACGTATCTATTAGAAAACATGGCATATACCAAAGTGACAAAGTCTCGTAAACACTTTCTAGGCATAAGATTGTCTGTGTACTTTTGTCGTGCTACATATTGATGGGCAGATGTTGAACAACGCAGCTAGGAGGGACACCAGTGCATCTGTGTTAGGCTGCCGCTTGTAGCAGTTTGGTAATCTTTGGACCAGAGTCGTTATAATATTCCCTGCCGCGGTATGTTCCAAGTATAGCGGCGAGCATTCTACCGGCATCATCACAATGGCGATGATTCCCTATGACTTTGTGTAAAGGTGTAGATTCTGCTTGTTGATTCCACGATGCTTCTTTTGCCACCACTTGAGCAGTCCAACCAAACATTCACAGTTGTTTGTATGAATTTTGTTGTCCTCTCCGGAAGCACATTCTCCCTCGCTGTGGTTGACCGTCTCATGTTCATAACCCCTTTTCCCAAGGGAGCTGTAGGCCTCATACTCATCCGTATACACTCTGGAGCCTAGCTCGACTGTCTCTTCGACTATGTCTGCCAACTTTTTGCCACACTCATGGACATTATACACCACGCAATCACGCTCTGTATTGTCGGCACGCTGATATGCCACAGTCATCATAGGCGTGTCCTTCTTGTATGTGCCACGTCCCGGTCCCCGGAGGAGACCCCTTCGGCTGGGAATGGTGCGTAATCCATCTCTGCCGTCAATTTTGGTTCCCTTGGATCCGGCCCTGATGTATTCCTCGTCGTGTTCTACTGTACCAGATAATTTTTTGGTAGGTAAAGTTTTTGATTAAATAATAGACGGTAGAATAAGACCCAACCTCTCTTGCCAGATAATTTATGGAAATTCCATTAGTCGGACCTCCAAAGAAGCCCCAAACAAGCATCATCCACTGGCCCAATCTGACATGTTTGTAGTGCAGAATAGTCCCGGTTTTGTCGTTGAATGATTTTTGCAATTTTTGCAGTATGTATTTGTCCCGCTTTTTAATATGGGATGACTTTTCGCAATGGGAACAAACGACACCATCAGGCCACCGTACCATTCTCAGCAGATTGGCGACGATTATGGGGGTAGTAAATACCATCATAGTAACCAGCAGCGGTCCCATTTTGGAGTATTTCTAGGGGGTACACTGTTCTTGTTTTTTCATTTTGGTATCCATCAAAGAATACGTTTTATTGATCCATATTTAGCTGTTTCGATCAGCTGGTATCATTTTTTTACTATGCATTTTTGGTAGCTCCAACATTCAAAATAAGAGCGAATTTGTTTTAACAGTTCGTTATCTGTTATACTATAGGTAAAAATAAACTAATTGATTAAATTTATCATTAAGCGGCGTACGGAGCACACCGCGCCGTGCAATGTGTGTGGTAGTAACAATCGTTATAATGGCAAAATCGCCCTATGTATGAAAATTAAACTACAGAAACTCATACACACCGCTATAGTCTAAAGATTATACTAATATTTAAGATCTTTAATTTAACTTTATTAACCATCACCCAACTTTGTAGGTGGCACTTTCTGCCTTGGTGGCCTGATCGGGACCGGCGCCGGCGGTCAGGTTGGGGGTTTATAATCCCTCAAGATCCCATCATCCCTACCATCTTTGGCAGTTCACGGTATCCCTTGCTTACAAATATCCCATTATCGGCGGTGACTTGCACAAACTCCATACCGTTATCTGGAGGCGGGGACAGTATTATCTTCTCTCCAGGGGATAGTGAACCCAACTCCAAAATATCTCCCTCTCCAAAATTTACACGTACGTTGGTTAATGGTTCTGAACCCGTGTTCTGCACTGTGATACGGCCCATGATGAATAGGTTTTGTTTGTCTATGATGGGATCAACAAATATGTCATAACTCTGAGTTGAGACTGACATCTTTAGCACATCCAATCCAAGTACTACTGCCATTGCCCCAATAACTGCTATGATAACCCCTACTATTACCGCATATTGGTTCAACAATATAGTAAGGCGGTTCTTTACATTTATCTTTGCGCACCGAGTTTTACCACATGACTACTCTGATGTATCTTGAGAACGGGCTTCTTCAAGGTAGGCGCGCCGCATTTCGTTGATCATTTCACGATCAACTTCTGGCTCGTCCTCCACAACCACTATTCCCATATCATCGTAATCATCGGGTGATTGTTCGGCGTTGTTTATACTTTCCAATTTTTATTCAAAAAATAATTGCTGTAAATAAGGGTTTTCTTTTTTGAACACTATCATTGGCACTATGTATGACTGCGCAGGCGTGGTGCGGGGTCTGGACGCTGGATTAGTGTATAGTCGTTTGTAGATAGATCCAATATTTTTCGATCTTATTGATTCAAGAATATCATGCCATTATGGCCAAATTTAACAGGTATCGGGCCATCCGGA
>VXON01000011.1 GCA_009840065.1 Cenarchaeum sp. SB0662_bin_33
ACATGAACCTTATAGGTCATAGTGAAGATGTTATACGTTTCATGTTCGGACCAAAGACGGGACTCACACCGGCTGTAGTCGCGTTTGCATGCGCCGACTTTGCTGCTAGAACAGGAGTACAGGGCGAAGTCTCCATTGCTAGGCTAGCCGTGGAGCAGGGCAGTGTGGGCAATGCATTCAAGATGAATGAGGCGGACCTAGCCGACTCATTAAAGGCATTCTGTAGTGATGCTACAATTATGTCTGTATCGCGTATAAACGGCGAGCCTCACCTAGTGTTTAAAGGGGACATTAAGGAGGCTGCAAAGACTGTTCTAGAGGCATCGTATGTAAAATCTTCCAAAAGGGTACTAATGGGGACCATATAATGATACAAAGACAGGATGTGAAACCCGGAATCCCGCTATCGACAGTAATCGACATTCCAGACAGGCCTCATCTGTCGGCCAACATAGAGCATGACTCTGTGGATTATACCGTAGACAGATATATTCCAAACACCAGTTTCATAGAGGCATCAAATGTATTCTTAGCAGGACTTGGCAGGGGTGGTGCTATATCCATAGTTGGTCCGTACGGCTCCGGCAAGTCTACATTCGGCCTAGTTTTGGGTCAGATGGTTGCTCCGCGTCATGATCCAAAATGGAAGACTGCCTATGAGATGCTGCGTAATATGACACCTGACTTGGCTGCCAACCTAATGGAATGTAGGAGGCAAGCCAAGATACATGAGCACGGCATGATAAAATGTGTCATCACTGCTAGGTCAGAGCCGGTGGCAGCTACCATTCTTCGGGCGGCAGTCAGCGGAGCCGTGTCATATTTTGGTACAACATATAGAAATAACGACTTTGCAGAGGCAAGAACTCTCCGTCGCTGCGCAAAGTTACTACAAAAGGGGGTTGTCCCCGATACGGCTACCATATACCGAATCATATCTAGCATGGCAGCCTCAGCACCAGTCCTGTTAATGATAGATGAGTTTGGCAAGAATATAGAGTACTTTGCAGATAACAGTAGTGATGGGGACCTATTCCTGCTACAGGAATTAGCAGAGATGAGGGGTAATATGGATGTGGGGCATCTACACATAGTCACCATACAGCATATGGCTTTTGGTGAATACGTAGCAGGATCTTCTGATGCACGTATAAAAGAGTGGGCCAAGATACAGGGTCGCTTTGAGATGGTCTACTTTAGCAACTCGCTAGAGCATACACGAACTCTACTCTCATCATCCCTGAAGCCCAAATCAAGAGTGCGCCAGCAGATACTACAGTGGTCCATACAGCACTCCCAATCTACCAAGGAGGCAGGTGTGGATATTCCATCCGAGATTGCGGCATCCTGCTATCCACTCCATCCATTGGCAGTCGAAGCACTGCCCGAGCTCTGCTTAAGATATGGCCAAAATGACAGAACACTACTCTCATTTGTGTTTGGAAGATATCCTGGGACCGTGGTTAGGTTTGTTGATCAGGAGAGACTGGATAACGGTTCAATACTGCCTACGATGGGGGCAGACCACCTGTACGACTATTTTATAACCTCATCGGCGCCGACTCGCGTTGGATCACTAGCCTCCACATCAAGACTAGTGGAGATAGACACAATCATTCGTGATGCGCAGTTGTCTGATGAGACGGAACGAATCGTCCTAAAGACGATAGGGTTGCTAAATCTCATAGGGCGCTCCGGTCGTCTCCGCGCCTCAGGGGGCATCATAAGGTGCATGGTCGGTAGCGGGGCGGCTCAGGCCATCAAAAGCCTCGAGTCCAAGTCCATAATAACCTACAGGCGGCACGCCGATGAGTATCGCGTATGGCATGGCACCGATGTGGACATAGCGGCCAAGATTGACTCCATTGGAAAGACGATTCGACGTATGTCGTATCCGAATTTAATGAAGAAAGCAATGAGTCCCGAACCCATAATAGCTGCTCGTCATGGGATGGAGACAGGAACCATGAGAATATTTGAGTCACTCTTTGAGATACCATCAGATGATATAGGTATGGAGTATGATGGCGCCATCATATATGGCACTACAGACATGGCTACGCCCAAATACGAAAAGCCCATACTTGTATCAAAGTGCAAGGATGTCTCTGGTATGGTAGATGCAGCTGCAAAGGTGGTGACATTGCGCGCCGTCCTAAACGATGATGAAGTATCTAGCGACTGGGTTGCAAAAGGTGAAGTAAATGAGAGACTGGGTTTGGCAGAGAATGCATTAAGCACTGAGTTTGGTAGGGCATATGGCGCCGATACAGAATGGGTGTACAGTGTGAATGGCAAGGAGCGCAGGGTCTGCGGCACGGTGAGCCTGGCTGCCTCTGCTGCTAGTGATGATGTGTATACGGATACTCCTCATGTACGCAACGAGATGATAAACCGCAACCATCTGACCACACAGGGATCCGCAGCCCTCAACAGGCTTATGCATCTAATGATAACAAATGAGGGGGAAGAGAGACTGGGTCTGGATGGTTGGAGACCTGAGCGCGCAGTATATGAGGCCATCATAAGTGAGTACAAGGTTCACATATGTAAAGAGGGCGAGTATCGGTTCTTGCGTCCACGCGGCCGTCTTTGTAGTGCCTGGGGGACTGCATTATCCCTAATGAGGAATGGTAAGATGACATCACTAAACGAGATATATTATATCTGGAGGATGCCCCCGTATGGTATCAAGGATGGCGTAATGCCCATATTTATCCTACTCATTATACTGACCATCCGGGACAGAGTAGCATTATACGAGCATGGTACATATGCGCCGCGCATTAGTGCAAGTCTGGCAGAGCGTCTTGTAAAAAACCCCGGCCACTTCTCATTCAAATACCACAGTAGGTCAAGGCAACACGCCACACTTGTACAGAGAACTGCCGAGTCACTGAATATAGACCCCAAGCATGGAATGCTTGGAATAGTAAAGTATCTGGTAAATGTAGTACGGGTGCTGCCCGCATACACTAGTAAAACCAAGAATCTTGATAAAAAGTCCCTGGCAGTCAGGAATGCCATCCAGGGTGCCGTGGAGCCGGACACACTACTCTTTGAGTCGCTCCCAAACGCACTTGGAATGGGCCCATCTAACCACAATATGGATGATATTCAGATAGAAATGTTTGCACTTGATCTTGCTGGTATAATCAAAGGGCTTCAAACTGCATTTGATTCGATGAGGGAAGAGATGAGGGTGTTATTGTTTAAGGAGACCGGTATGGCAGATAGGGCATCTTTGTCTGATGCCGCATCCAAGATTTTATCAGATGTCTCAGACCAGAGAATGAAGGTGTTTCTAGGTGCAGTTGCAGCAGACATACCCGATGAGCAGGCATGGATAAACTATGTGGGGTTGACATTGACCGATGTACCACCTACAGACTGGAGTGATGAGAATGAAAAGATGTTCATAAACGGTGTAAGGGATGTCGCAGCTGGTTTTAAGAGGCTGATGGCTCTCAAGTTTGGATATATATCCAACAGTTTTGATAGGTCATGTGTAATGGTTACCATAACACGTCCGGACGGAGAAGAAAAAGTGATAATTCTGCCCGTAGATGATGACCGCATAGCCAGACTGACCAGCTAGAATTTATAGTTGACAGATATCTGATTAGTAGCATGAGGCATATCTGTGGCATATCCGGAGGCAAGGACTCTAGTGCCTTGGCCATTCACATGCGGGACAGGGTGCCTGAGATGGAGTACTTTTTCTGTGATACGGGGGCTGAGCTTCCCGAGACGTATACATATCTAGCAAAACTAGAAGTGGTTTTAGGCAAGTCAATTACACGCCTCAACTCTGATCGCGACTTTGCTCATTACTTTGAGTTGTTCCGGGGTACATTACCATCCCCCCAGATGAGGTGGTGCACCACCCTGTTGAAGATAAAACCACTAGAGGAGTGGATAGGAGAAGATGAGGCAGTATCATATGTGGCCATACGAGCCGATGAGTCAAACCGCAAAGGGTATGTATCCACCAAGCCCAACATAACGACACGTTTTCCGTTTATAGAGGATGGGATAGACCATGCGGGGGTAGTACGCATACTGGAAGATGCAGGAATAAATCTGCCCGAGTACTACAAATGGCGTACCCGCTCAGGGTGTTACTTTTGTTTCTTTCAGAGAAAGGCCGAGTGGGTGGGCCTAGCCGACAACCATCCGGATTTGTTTGAGAAGGCCGTGGCCATTGAACAGAAAACGCTCAAAGATGCAGGATTAGATGGTGATGCATCATTTGCAGATAGCGGTATGAAAGGAAGGCAGTACACCTGGTCGGATGGTGAGACGTTAACAGAGTTGTTGTCGCGCCGGGATGATATTGCAAAGCGACATGATGAGAGTATGCGGCGCGCCAAAAAAAGGCGCAAGAACCTGCCGCTGATAGAGGTGCTATCAGATGCACTAGATGATGATGATGAGACGACGCCGTGTACGGTTTGTCATTTGTGACTAGTATTGGAGATTGGTACTTGGTCAGTTCAGCATGACACTCATGCGTAAAAAACAGTCTTTTGCTTGGAGGAATATGTATGACTTGGCCTAATATACAAGTCAACTTTATAACGACAAGTTTTCACTAGAACCATTTGATAATACCAAGCGCCTCACGATTATAATCAAAGACTGGCAGGTAGTTTTCAGCATAGATAAAAAAGAGGTTATTTTGATCCATTTTTATATTATGGTTAATTTTTTGTGTCCAAAATTTTTGATACTTAAATATGGCATTTGTAATGACCTTGTAATATGGCTGATAATATATCACCCGTTGCTGTGAATGCTGCTTTACAGTCAATGCGGAACACAGACTTTGACATACAGACTGCAATGTGTGAGGTCATAGACAATTCCCTACAGGCAGATTCCAAGAACATTAAGGTTCATGT
>VXON01000064.1 GCA_009840065.1 Cenarchaeum sp. SB0662_bin_33
CTGCTAAAAACTTGGCAGGACTGGTCCTGATGAATAGTGGAGAATTACGCACCAATCCTCGGTGTGTGGTCGTGGCAAAGTTCCGCCGGCGGAAGAATACTAAAGATGCGCCATCCACCAACAGTTAACACGCAAAGATCTTAGTAGGAACCTATTTTTATATCATAACCTTTACAGTATGTCATGGACGACTTTGAGAGGGAGTATCCGGGTTTTGACTGGAAGAACACTCCGGCATACAAGCATCCCGGCGGCAAGGACTGTCCCTGTCCAAAGCACGAGTATATCAGGGAGCAGGTAAACTTTGCACGGCAGATGAACAGTCGTAATGAAGAGTCAAAAGTCACCCTGCGCTTCTGTCCCTCCCATTACAAGGTGTACATAGAAGAGGTAATACCATCCATGCCCCTAAAGTATCGCATATTGACAAAGATAGCACTGCGTCTAGGGGCCATAAAGGTGGTCCAGCTTACCCATATGCAATCGGACCTGTGCTTTTACTGCAAGTTTGGAAGTGGTGGCTATGATAAAAAGGCCGAACTCCCGCCCACATCCTGATTATTATTTATGAGATTTACAGTCACATGGGGCTGAGTCTTATCTTTGGCTTGTTTGGTGTATCGTGATGACATTTTTTACCACACACCGGACATGTCTTACGATCATACAAGGCGCATTGGCAGATGTGGTTATCAAAGTACGCCTGTGCTATCTTTGTATACTCACCGGTCTCATTGCAGAATGAACATGGAGCATTTAGCAGTGCAATCTTGCCGGCCCCCTTGCAGACGGAACACCTATTAGTCATATATAGGGGTATTACGCCATGAATAAAGAGTTTTTTACCACCATAGTGTGTGTCGGTTGTACGAAAATCATGTCACTTAGACGCAGTTAAGAAAACACCACAAGAACGTGGTAAGCCATATGGAACTAAAAATATAACAAAGTTAATGTTGACTGACAAATCAATACGTTACACCATTAGGCAGATAAAAGGTAGGGGAACCAAGGTAGTCGCTGAGGATTTGAAGGTGCCACAGCGACACATACAACAACTGTGGGCAGAATAGGTCAAGACAGAAAAGATACACACAAGGCCATGCAGGTCATCCAAAGAAACCTGCGCTCTCAGATAAGGAGGTTGAAATAATGTTGGACACTCATTGTCGCTGGCTAGATGGTGTCCAAATCACAGTAGGAGACTACGGAGGGAGGGATGTGATATAAGGTACTACAGTGTATATACAATATTGAAGTCCCTTGGCCTAGTTACCACCTCCCCTGAAAAATCAAAACGACGTAAATGGGCGAGATACGAGCGCCTATACTCCAATGCATGTGGCATCAGACTAGCATGTCACAAAGGACAGTCGCATACAGGGATTGAGCCTAATAATATATCTGGATGATGTCTACCGATGTGTTACGGGAGATGCATTGTTTAGAGAAACCACCTTGGAAAATGCCGTAATTGCTCTCAGGCAGGCCATAGCCAAGTTTGGAGTCCTCACCACCATTCTATCTGACAACGGATCATGCTTTATTGGTAGGGGTGGCCGAAAGAAGTAGGCCGGTCCCTGGACCTTAACCATATTTGAGGAAGAGTTACTTGGTCTGGATATAGGACTAATCAATTCAAGACTATATCACCCACAGACCAACGGCAAACTAGAAAGATTCCATAAGAGTGTTGAAGATGAGATATGGTACTACATATGCCTGAATTACTATATCGAGTACTATAAGAATACGCTGGGACCTAGATTATGAGACACCATTGATGGTACTCCACAACAAGATCGCGACATATGAGCTAAGAAAACAGAATTCCAAGTATATGGAGGTAGATATCAATGATTGATGACCAAATCGAAAAAAGAGATTATTTTCGTACAATACAATGTTTGGGGACGGAAGAAATGATGACCTGAAAGAAGTTGGAAAGTTTGTGACCCAGAGTGTACATCAGACGTGTGGAGTAAAAAATGAGGTAATTCTAGTGGAACGGAAATAGAGGTACCTTGTCCCAGTTTTCAATCCAGATACATGCATATCTAGTTGCCCATACCGAAGGGTAAAAGTTCGTGGACATTTTTACGTGTGGGCTAGACGTGAAAATGTCTATGTACTTTTGCTCTTGTATATAGATCATTTCCTGAACACCCTGTTTCATGAACGCCTTCTGTTTTAATATAAATATATTAAATATTCCAATATAATTATAATGGATAGCCTGAAAGATTTTGTTAAAGTTCTAGAAGAGGAAAACGAGTTAAAGAGAGTGGCAGTCGAGGTGGATGCCAATCTGGAGATATCCGAGATACTGAGGCGCACGATGTACGAGAAGGGGCCCGCCATACTGTTTGAGAATGTAAAGGGGTATGACATGCCCGTATTAGGTAATGCCTTTGGCTCGATGAAACGGCTGGAACTTGGCCTTGGGATGTCCGACTTTACGGAGATTGGAGAGCGTATAGCATCCATGACAAAGATGGATATGCCCTCGGGCATCATAGGACAGATAAAGAGTATTCCCCAGCTCAAAAAGATGACTGGCTCGTTCCCAAAGCCAAAGAAGAGTGGTCCCGTACAGGATGTAGTTGAGGACGAACCCTCGTTTGCCAAACTACCCATACTGAAGACATGGCCAAAGGATGCCGGCCGCTTTATCACACTGGGCCTAGTGGCGACCCGTCACCCAGAGACCGGGACCCGGAACCTAGGCGTGTACAGAATGCAGATACTTGATGATACGCATGCCCTTATGCACTGGCAGAAGCACAAGCGGGGTGCGCATCATGGAGACATAGCCGGAGAGCGGGGAGAGAGTATGCCTGCCGCGATAATTATTGGAGGGGATCCTGCTACCGTCTTTGCGGGTATAGCACCCGTACCTGAGGGACTTGACAAGTACCTGTTTTCTGGAATAACAAGAAAGAGTGGTATAGAGACCATTCCATGCAAGACTATAGATTTGGATGTGCCCGCCCATGCAGAGATAATACTAGAGGGGTATGTAGACCCCGCGGACGTACGACCCGAGGGGCCGTTTGGCGACCATACCGGATACTATACGCCGCCGGAACCATACCCTGTCTTTACACTGACAGGTGTTACGCATCGCAAAAATCCAATATACCTCACCACAATAGTCGGAAAGCCCATACTGGAGGATGCATATATCGGCAAGGTCATTGAACGGTCATTTCTGCCGCTCATGCAGATGTTTCATCCGGAGATAATAGACTTTGCAATGCCTCCATCTGGCTGGTTTCAGGGGCTGGGCATAATCTCAATAAGGAAGCGATATCCCGGCCAAGCCAAAAAAGTCATGATGGGTTTGTGGGGGACCGGACAGCTCTCGCTTACAAAGATATTTGTCGTTGTGGATAGTGATATCGACGTACACGACATCAATGACGTAATCTGGGCAATAACCACAAGGGCCGATGCAGCAAGGGACACGGTTATCATAAATAACACGCCCACCGACAACCTGGATCCCGCATCCCCCCTAGTGAATCTAGGCTCAAAGATGGGAATAGATGCTACCCAAAAGACAGCCTTGGAGGGATTCAATAGGCCCATACAGGAGCAGGTCATACCCGACGAGGAGACTGCTAGGATGGTTGATTCACGCTGGGCAGACTACAAGCTATGATGTGTGGTTGTAAAAGTTATCTCTCTCCATGGGGACATAGCCGACCTGGCTTATGGCCCCGCGAATCTTAGCATCAGTCAGTTCGGTAGAACGGGCACCCGTACATGATACAACCTCCTCGCCTATCAGTGTACCGCCAAAATCATCTGCTCCGTATGTCAATGCCAACTGTGCCATGCCCACCCCATTGGTAAGCCATGATGACTGTATGTGTGGTATGATGTCGTCATACAGTATACGGGATATTGCTATCATCTTTAGGAGGCGAAGTCCGCCGCTTCCCTGCGTTACAGTACCCTGTTTTTGAAGTAGTGTGTTATTGGGCTCAAAGTTCCAAGGTATGAACGCCATAAAGCCCCCGGTCTCCTCCTGCAGTTTTACTATGCTGTACATATGCTCGGCAATATCCTCATAGGACTCCACATGACCATACATCATCGTGGCAGATGCAGTCAGCCCCATCTTGTGGGCCTCCTCCATTATGCGGAGCCAGTCCCGGCTGGATATCTTTTTGGGGCTGATTATATCCTTGATACTATCGACGAGTATCTCAGCGCCAGCGCCGGGGACCGACTGTAGTCCCGCCTGTTTCAGTCTGGACAACACCTCCCTAGTTGATGTCTTTTCTACCTTGGCTATGGTGTCTATCTCTGATGCAGAGAGTCCATGTATGCCGACTTTGGGAAATTCTGACCGTATTGTATTAAAGACCTCCTCATAGTATTCTATGTTTAGGAGTGGGTTATGTCCTCCCTGTATCAGCACCTGGCGTATCTTGAAAAGTTCCCATGCAGATTTAACTCGGGATTTTATCTGAGGAATGGTAAGAGTGTATGCCTCATTGTGTTTTGGGGGCCTGTAAAATGCGCAGAACTTGCAGTCGGTAATACAGACGTTTGTGTAGTTTAATATGATGTTGTTTACAAATGATGCGGTCTTTCCAAACCGCCGACGGACCAGTATGCCGGCCACCTCCCCCATGGCATGTATGTCGTCAGACTTGAGTAGCTGTACACATTCGCTCTTTGTTGGTCTGTGGCCCCGTAGGGACCTCTCGAGTATATGGCCAATCTCACTAGTCAATACCTGCTCCACTACTCGACTCAAAACCTATTCACATTACTACTAGCCATTTAATATTTATTCCTTTGAAGCTGCCCTAGGGCCCATATATCATATGAAAAAGTTCATATCGCTGCCACATCATCCATGATATACATATCA
>VXON01000191.1 GCA_009840065.1 Cenarchaeum sp. SB0662_bin_33
ACATTTACGAGTTCAATTTTGGCTGATCGTATTGTGAAAAAAGCTTGGTTCATACTATTTTGGACACTCATCAAGAGTATGTTCTACATGCTCATCTACATCGACTTTACGAGTAGTGCTCTTGTGTTCAGGTTGGCCGTCCGGTTTTTTGCATGTAGGCGCGTATTTTTTGTCGTATTTTTTCTGAATATTTTACGTATTAGTGACTTCATTTACAGGCGTGTTGAGGCCATCATGGTAGTTGCCACGTCTCTTGAGATTACTGTTCTCCTCAAGTTTTTTATTATATTTAGAAAATTATTTTTTGTGATTCAAGTCTGATTTTATTTGTCCTATCTTTAATCGCTGTTGGTTTATCTGCGCTTTAAGATGTAAAATCTTCCGGTATCTTTTTTGTAGCTTATCTCTTTTTTGCGTTATTAACTATTTAATTTAGTATTTAACTATAAATGTTAAGAAAGGTTGACTTAATTGAAAATTTGTGCACCTACTGACCATGTACATTCCTGTAGAATTTATTAATATTATCTGGATATGGCTCTGTCCAGATAGACTTTGCAGGACTTTATAATCCTGTTTTTATACATGTTTACACAATATACTACATGAATGGCTGTACGGCATGTATACTGAATGAGAGTATTGCGCTTTGGAATAACAGAGATGGGAGTTCGTTTTGTCGTTAGATGCTATTTCTAAAAATAAAAAATTTGTAGATATGAATAAGATGCCTAAAGAGGCATTCTGGAACGCAGTATACAAAATGCGCAGCAATAGTATATCCCTATCAAAATACAAGCATGTGGTATTGGGACTAATATTCCTTAAACACGCATCTGACACATTCATGGCGCACTCTAAAACCTCAAAATTAATTATCAAAAAAACCCAAAACAATGAAAAATACACTACAAACAATCTTGTTTGGATTCCAAAGGAGTCTCATTGGTCAAACATTATTCAACAGGCACATCATCCGGAGATAGGACAGACTATAGATGACGCCATGGTGGGTATAGAGAGGAGAAATATTACCATTAGGGGGGCGCTGCCAAAAATATATACCGGATTGGACAGATTTATGCTAGGTCAGCTTGTCAATTTGTTGAATGGTGTGGACACTACCAAAATACAATTTAGTACATTACCTCGCGTATACGAGTACTTTCTCTCCATCTTTGCAGAGACTGAAGGAGTGAGGGGAGATGAGTTTTACACACCATGTAGTGTAGTGCGCCTTATGGTGGAGATGATAAGACCATCTTATGGAAAAATATATGATCCATGCTGTGGATCTGCGAGTATGCTAATACAGGCTGGAGAATTTATACAAAGACATGCTAACAAAAAAGATAAGGAACAAATCTGCATATTTGGGCAAGAATTAGTAGAGACAACCTGGGCGTTAGCCAAGATGAATTTGGCCATGCATAAAATTAAAGGAAGGATAGAACTTGGCGATGGCCTATACAGTGATCAACACCAGTGTCTACAAGCTGACTTTATACTGACCAGCCCCCCACTTAATATTACATCATATAAAGGCGAGATACTGCAGGACGACAAGAGGTGGATATATGGTATTCCTCCCCTCGTGGATGTAACATTTGCATGGATTCAACATATAGCATATCATTTGGCTCCAGATGGTATTGCAGGTGTGATATTACCAAACAGTACAATGTCTCTAAACACTTTTGGAAGAGGTAACATACGCAAAAATATCATTAATGATGGTTTACTGCATTGTATAGTGTCTCTTCCGGGCCAGCTATTTTACTCTACACCAATACCTGCATGTATGTGGCTTTTTTCTAAAAAACATAATACAAAAAATGTATTATTTATTGATGCCCGCTCAATGGGGCGCATGAAAGACAGAACGCATCGCATTCTTGATAATATTCCGCAGATAGCAACAACATATGATGCATGGTGCAACCATGGATACAAAGACATAATTGGATTTTGCAAAAGTGTCAGTATAGATAAAATAAGTCTGCAAGATTATATGCTGGAACCATGGCGCTATGTGGGAGAGATTAATCCTAATGATAAATTACACATGCGGTTGGATCTTCCGATTACAAAATACAGTGAACGGCAATGCAAGTCAAATATGATTAGAGAAACAAGATGAGTCTTGATATTACATCCTTGAAGAGTGCAATAGAACAGTTACAGGACGCACTTGTCATATATGAGTCAGAACTTGCCCGTAATAACCCACATCTTCAAAAACACCTACGTGGAGCATCGATACAGGCTTTTGAGTTTACATACGAACTCTCTTTCAAGATGATCAGACGCTCTCTGGAGACTTTTTTTCAGATAGATGTTGCTAACATGACGTTTAACAGAATAATACGAGAGGCATATGCCCATCAAATCATTGGCTCAGAGCTCCTAGTCTGGCAAGAATACCGCAAAAATCGTACAATTACAAGTCACACATACTCTGAAAAAAATGCACAAAAAGTCTTTGAAGGCACATCAGACTTTCTGACCGAAGCCAAGTATCTCTTGTCTCGCCTGCAAGAGTTGAATAAATATGACTAGTCCAATTGATATAACCCCGTACCATCTACAGATTGTACAGGATATATTGCGCAGATACCTACCATCGGGATTTTGTGTCTGGGTGTTTGGTAGCAGGGCAACTTGGGCAACAAGATATTCGTCTGATCTGGATATTGCAGTGCAGGGGGCCAACAAGCTTGATTTTGATACCAGACTTGCAATAGATATTGCCTTTGATGAGTCAGAATTACCATATATTGTGGATATAATTGACCTAAACGACATAGATGCAAAATTTAAACAGATTGTAGACAAAGAAAAAATACCATTACATATTGATAATACCAAATAATGGATACTATTTTGGTGCCTAGAGATCAACCATGCCTATTTGTATAATTAATTGTAGGTAGTTGGTCAGACTATACTTATTTTTTCAAACAAAATACTGCTTTTTATATAAATACCATGTTGACTCGATCAAATATATAATGCTAAATTAAAAACATCGTCACAAATCCTAGTGCCACCTGCTACATTCACCAAAAACTACTGAATATACGCATCAGGCCTGGCACCCTAAAGTTCTCATGTATGTGTATCATGTCACCACAAAACTTTGAGATTCTAACTTTAATGTAATATACGGTAAAATTAAAATTAAAAAAAGAAATGGCCATGTCATGGCAGCAAAATATAACAAGTGCGCAGTACCAATAACCGATACGGTTTGGACAATAAAACATATCATGCACCACCTGCCTAAAGCCTCGTACATTAAGTGGTATTTATGAGCAAGACACAGTATCCCAGAATACCCATCAATAGTGAAATATTGCGCTGGGCTATAAAGCGCTCTGGCAAATCTATTGATAAATTAACTGAAATACAACAAATGAAGGACCTAGAGGACTGGATCAGTGGGAAGAAAGATCCTACAGTAAAGCAGCTTGAAAAGTTTTCTACCACCACATCCATACAATTTGGCTATCTGTTTTTTTCCAGCCCTCCCAGCGAACAGATACACATACCTCATTTTCGGACATCATCTAGCAGTCCTCTAGATGGTCCAAGCACCAACCTGATCGATACGGTGCAGATTATAGAGCAACGCCAAGATTGGATGCTCGAATACCTAGTTGCTGATGGAGCAGAACCGTTGGACTTTGTTGGCTCTGCCAAACCGACGGATTCGTATAAGGATGTGGCACTTGGGATAAAAGAAGAGTTGGATATGGGCCAAGACTGGGCTTCTACACATTCTAATTGGAGTGATGCGCTAGCCGCAATGAAAAACAGTGTTGAGAATGCAGGTATATTCCTGTCGGCCAGCGGGGTAGTTGGGCACAATAATAATCGGTTGCTGGATCCTGAAGAATTTCGGGGGTTTGTCCTTGTAGATAAATATGCGCCGTTTATATTTCTCAACAACAGGGATTTTAAGGCAGCCCAGATGTTTACACTTGCCCATGAGTTGGCGCATGTATGGACGGGAAGCAGTGCCGCCTTTGATCTGCATAAACTCAGTCCAGCACGTAATACACTTGAAAGAGCATGTAATCAAATAGCCGCAGAGTTTTTGGTTCCAATGGATAACCTGGTTCAGAAGTGGAATGAATTTGGCGGAGAGTCAAACTCCTTCCAAGCGGGAGCACGCCATTTCAAGGTAAGTGAAGTTGTAGTGGCACGGAGAGCGTTAGATGCCCAATTAATCAGTAATGCGGAGTTTCGTAAATTCTATCAAGCACAACAAAAAGTAACAAAGGACAGAAAGAGTGATGGTGGTAATTTTTATAACACTGCTCACACCCGGATAGGAAAGGCATTCCTTAGAAACGTAATTAACGCCACAAAAGAAGGCAGATTGCTCTATGGCGAGGCATACAATCTTACCGGATTGGGGCGGAGGTCGTTTGATGGAATAGTGGCGCATGTTGAGGAAAAAAGTGCATGAGCAACACGCAGAACCCCTATCTCTTAGACACCAATGTGTTCATAGAGGCTGCCAAACACTATTATGCATTTGATCTGGCTCCGTCATTTTGGGAGGAGCTTGTCAGCAATGCAAAAAAGGGGTGCATACTCAGCATAGATAAGGTCAAAGCAGAACTAGATGAAAAAGAAGACCGCCCCAAACAGTGGACCAACGATGACTTTGTGCAGTGGTTCGAACCAGTTTATGCCACAGATGTGTTGGGGGAATATGATAAAATTATGAAATGGGTAGAAGAAAGTGACTTTGTAGACAAGGCAAAAAAAGATGTATGAGCCAAGCTTTTTTCACAATACGATCAGCCAAAATTGAACTCGTAAATGTGGTCAAT
>VXON01000097.1 GCA_009840065.1 Cenarchaeum sp. SB0662_bin_33
TAAAGATTTCACTGGAATGCAACTAGACACAGTCCTAAGTGTAAGAGATCTTTGGATTAATTATGGTGAAAAAATCGCAGTAGAGGATATAAGCTATGATGTACAGAAGGGTGATCTGGTGGGCGTAGTGGGCCCCAACGGGGCTGGCAAAAGCTCTATGTTTAAAGCGATACTTGGATTGCTGCCCTACAGGGGAACTGTAAAGCTTTTTGGACACAAATTTCATAGAGAACTGTTACGGTCAGTGGGATATGTTCCCCAAAAAATTTTATTTGAGCCAATGTTTCCAGCTACAGTATTTGATGTGGTCTCCATGGTACTGTCGCGCGCAAACTCAACTCATCACGATCGTAAAAATGGGATTGTAAACTCTCATATGTCTGACTATGAGAAGGTAGAGTCATGCTTAAAGGCTACTCGCATATGGCATTTACATAACCGCCGAATAGGGACACTCTCTGGAGGAGAACTACAGAGGGTCCTCATATCCCAATCATTGGCCAACAATCCCTTACTATTGATAATGGATGAACCTGTGGTGGGTCTTGACACAAGATCACGAAAATTATTCTTTTCCATAATACAAAAAGCCAGCGAAGACCATAATATCACAATAGTGATATCATTACACCATCTAGATGCGGTTAAAGAGTATAGCAACAAGGTTATCTGCATGAACCGTTCACTGACCTTTTATGGGAAGACATCTGACTTCTTTGCCAACGAGACTTTGATGGGCCTGTGCGCAGATAACGGAATTCTGGCTCATCCACACGAACACTCACATTAGTGCTAAACATAATATGCCATTCCACCACATTACACATATACAGGTTTTTAATGTTCTTGAGATGAATATCTACAATGCTTGAAATTCTTGAATATAGTTTCATGCAGAGGGCACTGATATCAGGCATCTGTATATCTGGAATATGTTCTGCGGTGGGATGCTTTTTGGTTATGCGTAGATTTGCCCTCTTTGGAGATGGAATAGCTCATGTCGCGTTTGGGGGTGTGGCTGTAGGCTTCTTTGTGGGCATATATCCACTCTGGACAGCATTTATTGTGTCGGCACTAGGCAGTCTGGGCCTACAAAAGATGCAAAACTCTAAAATTTCCGGAGACATTGCAATTGCCATCGTTCTGGTTACGGGATTATCTGTGGGTGTTATATTAACTAGCATGAGTGGAGGCTTTTCTATAGATCTCTTTAGCTTTCTGTTTGGCAGTATTATACTGGTAAGTACCAACGACATGATAACAATACTAATTGCTAGCGCTACGGTGGCCACCATAATACTTTTGTTTTATAGAAAGCTGTTGTTTATTACATTTAGTCCGGATCTGGCCCGTGTATCCGGAATTCGAGTCACACTCTTAAATTACATGCTGGCAGTGGTGGCTGCGGTTACTGTTGTAACTGCAATGAGACTTACTGGAATACTGCTCATTACTGCCCTGATCGTCATACCCACACTATCTGCGGCTAAACTGAATCGTGGATTCAAGGCCACAATAGCTATATCTATAATTATATCATCTACAGCGGTGGTTAGTGGAATATTCGTCTCTTATGTGACTGATTGGGCACCCGCTGGTACTGTGGTAATACTTTTGGTATCAGTTTTTGTTATAATACACCTTGTATATATGACACTGGAACGTCTGTCACGCTAGTAATGGTTCTTTATATGCTTGCCACAATAGAGGGATCCGACTATGGGTTTCTCTCTGCATGCTATGAGTCGCCTGTGCTGACAGTTTTGGGTTTCAGATAAAGAGTTCGAAGATATATCTTTGAGGTGACGCGCCTCTGCATAATTTGGGTCTATTCCTAATGCCGTATCCGCACACTTGACTGCCTCAGCGTACCATCCTAGGCGATACATGGAACAACCCCTGAGGTAGTATGCCTCGGCATTATCGGGACATATTCCTAATGCTGTATCCGCACACTCTATTGCCTCATCATACCTCTCCAAATTATACATGGAATCACCCTTGAAGAGTTGCGCCTGCATGTTGTCTGGGTCTATTCCTATTGCCCCATCGTAACACTCTATTGCCTCCTCATAACGCCCCAGCCTATAGGCGGCATCGCCCTTGAAGATATGCATCTCTATGTTGTTTGATTCTATCATTAATGCCGCATTATAGGATGCCATAGCCTCTTTGTACTGTCCTAACCGATACATGATATCACCCTTTAACTTGTGCGCCTGCATGCTGTTGGGTTCTATACTTAGTGCCGTATCCGCACACTCTATCGCCTGTGAATACTGCTGGTTCTGGGTATGTGCGCTGCACTGAGTATTGGTCACATCACAACACTCTGTGTCCTCTGAGTGTTGGCCTAGATGGTACAGGGAGTCGCCTTTCAGTATAATAGCCCTGACATTATTTGGGTCTGCTCTTATGACCTTGTCATAACACTCTATGGCCTCGTTATAGTCTCCCACACTGTAAAATCTATCTCCCCTAGATGTATTTTCGGATACCATGTTAGACTACCCCTTCACCCACTATTAAATATTTGACAAGCCCCAGAAAGTGAAAAAATGTTAATTGATACCTATGCCGCAGGACGAAAGTTCGTGAACATTTCTCGTTCTTTATTACTAAATGAAAACAGCTATAAAGATCAATATTTACTAATTATCAAATGTCAACAACAGAATTATAATTGGCTGAAAGATACAGGAGGGAAAAAGATGCCGATGTTTTCAGGCATTTACAACTTGAATGTGGGCGCATATTTGTGTGCAGGGACGGGTTTGAGCGAATGCGCAAGCCCATTTGGGCAATACTGCGAACCTTCAACGACTTTTTCAAGGACCATACAACAGAAGAGATAGCAGACGCACTTAGAAAGATCAAATGTGAAGTAGACCGCTCCAGTATTTACAGGCGGTTTGAAAAATTCACCCCATTTGCCCATGAATATCTGAGATATATGCCGATTCGAACCGGTGAACATGTGGCTGCCGACGAAAGTGTTTTGCTTTTTGAAGCACCACCAGCAGTTAAAGCACAAAGACCGTACGGATTAATGCTGCTGAGAACACAAACTAGGGTGTATGGTATCATGGAATCTGCAACAACTACCCGCACAGATGAAACTCAACGCATCAGCCATGACCAGTATTTTGAAAATATAGATACGTCTCCCTTGTGCTTTATTGCCGCCGAGCTGCCTGCGGAGTTGAGATGTGCCCGTATGGTTTTTAGTATTATGCCCTCGTCTTTTACGTTTGGGTCTTTTGCATGTAGGTGAGTTACCAACCTCCTAACAAAATCCTCCCTGACATGTACTGTAAAGAACCACCATCCCATGGCAAACTCTGCATTATCATCAAACCTGTATACCACTGCATCATAGTTTATTACTCTCTGTAGGCTATCAAATATCTCCCTTAGTATGGGCGCATCCGAATCTAGATTTCTTGTTGCCACACTATACAGGGGAACCCATGACATATGACGTATGACTCTGCATGTATATATAAAAAAACTTGATAAGGTCATGCTGATATGTGCAAGCACAAAAACACCATCTCCCAATCAATGGCTCAAACTCTTATGTGGCAGTACGTTTTGTAATGTATAATGTTAAGGGGGCATGCTACCACGCAGGGTACGCAGCAGTTTATACAAAGATATGCCCGGCACACTTCCAACTATGCTGAATTTGATGGCTTGTATCTGTCAAATATAGGTATGGGGACATATCTTGGCAATACCGATGATGCCACAGACCAGGCGGTCATACAGGCCGTAAAGGATTCCATACGTGCGGGAGTGAATATCTTTGATACTGCAATAAACTATAGGTCGCAGAAGGCCGAGAGGGCATTGGGCCGGGCTTTACGCATTCTACAGGAGAGTAATATGGTATCTCGAGACTCGGTATTTATATCCACAAAGGGTGGCTATGTGACCAATGATGCGGATCTGCCACTGGATTTTTGGCAGTACGTAAAACAACAGTATACTGACAAGGACATAATACCCAAAAACGGTATATCTTCCCAGTATCACTGCATGGAAGTATCGTTCCTAGAGAGCCAGCTACGCAGCAGCCTGAGAAACCTTGATGTTGACTGTATAGACCTATTATACATTCACAACCTGATGGAGAGTCAGCACCAGGATGTATCTCGGGAAGATATAATGAATCAACTGTTGGACATAATGACCTGGTATGAGACCCAGCGTGCGGAAGGACGTATCCGATATTATGGCCTGGCAACTTGGGATAGTTTTCGTGTAGATTCCAAGAATCCCAACCATCTTAATCTGGAATCGGTCTTGGAGATGGCAATGGCGGTGGGTGGGAGTTGCCATGGTCTGCGGTTTGTGCAGTTGCCATACAACATGTACCTTGATCAGGCGCTGCGCACCCCTACGCAGACAGTTGGCGGTAACTCCATATCATTCCTACAGGCGGCTAGGCTACTAAATGTGGGCGTATTTACCAGTGTGCCATTCATGCAGGGTAAACTACTATCTCCGGGTGTCCTACCAGACTTTGGATATGGCAAACCCAGTATCAGTTCCCTTCAGTTTATAAGATCAACTCCTGGAGTACTGGCCCCACTGGTGGGCCACAAAGAACCTATTCACGTAACCGAAAATCTCGACATAATGAGGATGCCACCATTAGACGACTCTGAGTTTGATTCCTTGCTACTCAAATTATTGTCCGGCACCTGTTAGGACTAAAGATGAAAGTGTTTTGCTTTTTGAGTCCGCGTGTATTGTACCAAAATCATGTCGCGCTCCGGTTTGACCGTCAGCCATTGATATC
>VXON01000186.1 GCA_009840065.1 Cenarchaeum sp. SB0662_bin_33
TTCATGCATAGGTAAAATCTAACGTATCCGCATCAGAGGGGGTTGAGTATGTACAGTGACAAGTTACGTGGATTTAAAAAGGGATTTGATGCTGTGATACGTAGTTCTTGGAGAAAGACGTTTTCAGGCCCCATACACAAACAATCGGCTGGCATACGTAAGATCAAGACACATAACAACAGGTTCGAGCGTTATAATGGTACCACCAAGGACCGCACAAAGACTGCGCGTGGATTCAACTCCGTTGATCCACCACTATTGGGACTGTTTATCACATATTACAACTTTTTGCGCCCGCATTTGAGCCTAAACAAGAAAACCCCTGCTGAAAAAATCGGGATACGTATAACCGGGCATGATAAATGGGCTACCCTTCTGACATTCTGTGCCACATATTGTCACATATGATCGTTTGATAGCTAGCAGTATATTACGACATTTCACTCACTGTTTGGAGTTACATCACACATACTTGGCAGATCATACATTTCTCCAAAAAACTGTTTTTTACGTATGCATGCCATGCTGAACTGACAAGTGCCATCACACAGTATGTCTAGCATCAACCATATACCAAAATGCAAAAGTACGTAGATATTTTCATACTCTAGAAGTATGCGCGAGCCTTTGCCCTTCGGTATACACATCCTGAAATGTATCAACTCACATACCGTCCGGCCCATTTTTGCAAGAGAACCCTTTATACCACATATTTGTGACCATACGCAGCATCCTTTGTCTTTGCTGGAGGAATCAAAAATTTCAAAACTATAACATTCATTATATCATAGTGTATATCGTACCGTATAATGCTGGGGGGTATCGATGTGGGAAACTCGTATCCGGTCAGGATAATGGGCATAATAAATACAAGTTCTGAATCATTTTACAAAAAATCAATTAAAAGAACAGTTAATGATATAAAAAAAGAAGCCAAATTAATGGAGAATGGTGGCGCCCACTACATAGATGTGGGTGGCATGTCTACAGCTCCATATGGTGACACCATGATTTCAGAGGAGGTGGAAAAGAGACGTGTGCAGGCAGCCATAGATGCCGTATCACAAGCCTGTAGTATTCCTATATCGGTGGATACTGTTAGAAGTGGCGTTGCGCAGACTGCCATAGAGTCCGGGGCCACAATACTAAATGATGTGACTGGTTTTAATTACGACAAAAAAATGTTGAATATAATATCACGATACAGTCCCGATATTGTATTGTGCGCCCACAGCAATAAAAAAAACACTGGAACGATACAGGATACTGCAGAGATAATTAACTACACGATACGACGGATAGAAAAGTACGGAGCCGACAAGTCACGGATGGTAATAGACCCATGCATAGGCTTCTTTCGGGACAGCAGCAGTCCATGGTGTACTAGGATTAATTATAACTGGGCCCAGAGAGACATATCCATAATACGAGATCTGTCGTATATGGCAGAGGATATGCCAGTACTGGTATCGGCATCAAACAAGTCATTTATAGGCCAGATACTCGGTGACCGCAGTACGGATGACCGTCTGTATGGCTCGATAGCCGCCGAGGTCATGTCGGTAGTTGGAGGGGTAGATGTTATTAGAACCCATAATGTGCATCATAGTCTGGATGCAGTAAGGGTAGCATCTGCCATTATTCGGCGTAGCTGCGACTGTTAAATATAGTGAGGGCATCATGTATTGTATATGGTCGAGTATCTTGACTGGAACAACTCTCTGGGAATACTAAACAAGGCATATGATGCGGGGCTCTTTGTACTGGTTATAGGTCCAAAGGGTACTGGCAAGACCACGCTTGTGCGCCGGTTTGCTGAAAGCCGTAATGTGCATCTTGACTCTATAAATTTTAGTCTGCGTACTAGGGAGAGTCATCTTGTGGGCTCAAAGACGTTGTATGATGGTACAGTCACATTCAACGACGGTCTGTTGGTACGTTCGATGAAGAGCGGCAGCATGTTATATCTAGATGAGATAAACGCTGCCGAGGCGGACGTACTCATCAGACTGGATGAATCACTAGATGATCGACAGCAGTTGGTACTAAAAGAATCGTCCGGTGAGACCATAAAGGCACAGAGTGGGTGGTTTGCAATAGGCTCCATAAATCCACTATCCCATTCGGGTACCAAGGAGCTGCCTCCCCAACTACTAAGCAGGTTTCCTGTCAGAATACGGCTAGAGTATCCACCCGAAGGGGTAGAGTGTGATATAATCAAAAAATACATAAAAAAAGACAACGACGAGAAGATACTACAGGGCGTAAGACTGGCCAACACACTCCGGGAGGCGGCCGCCGTAGAGGAGCTATTTTATTCGCCTAGTATACGGGAGACAATAGCATTTGGCCGCCTACTGGACTCGGATACACCACCCATTGAGGCCGCCCGGATGGTTTTTGGTAATATATATACTCAGTGGGGTGAGATGGAATACCAGAAGGTCAATGATATCATACAATCAATGTTTATGTAGATGGCCCACACCGACCAATCCCTCATAGAGTTAGCCACATTCTTGGCCCGAAGCTGGTCTGGAAACCGAGGTATTACAGTAGACATATCCGACAAGGTCGGTACGCGAACACGCATGGCGGAGAATCGCATAATATTATACCCCATGAGGAAGCGAGTGGGTGATGACTTTGCCAAATACAGACAGTTTCGAATAGACCTGTGGCACGAGGCCATGAAAGTGCGCTTCTGTCAAAGGATCTTTAGCAAGGATCATGCATTTGGCTTTATAATGGATATGCTGGAGGAGGGTAGAACCGAGGCTTTGGGCAGAAAGATATGGCGGGGCATGGACTCTGAAATCATATTCTCGTATACGTATAGATTTCTAAGCAGACCTCCCTTGGGAACCATATACGGGAGGACACGCATACTAGAGGCATTCTATCAACATTTTATGTTTGGGGCATTTCGGGGAGAGGTTCAGGCCAATCACTTCCAAAAAGTGCTAAAAGCAACAAAGGCCGCAAAGAGATTCATAGAGAAGGCACTCAGTGAGGGTCATCAGACCGATTGGATGGAGAAGAGGACCAGTGAGGTAATTCGTATTTTGGATATAGATTCTCTGCAGACGGTTCCCATATCACTACCCTTTGTGCGTCATGACACACCAATAAATCAACACGACATAACCCGATTCCTAAAGGCGGTCACAAGCAGCAAAGAGGGTGATTTTGGAAAGATAGACAAGGATGCGGTCTTGCGCGGGGATTTGGCATCAGATGAGTATCGCAGCATAGTGGAGGAGGACAAAAACAAGAGCGATGCTACCTCCCTAGCTAGTGGTATAAGAGTACCGGCCACCGGCGATGTGGATGAATCCCCAATATACGATGCAGACCTAATAAACAAACTAAAGACAAGATTCCGACTGTGGAAGAGCGGATATGCCGAGATGCTTAATCGCAGCGGCGATGAGCTTGATATAGAGAGTCACATAGACGGAAACAAACCATTCTTTACAGATGTCCGCCGCTCCATTAAAAACCGAATAGTGATATTGCTGGATCACTCCTCTAGCATATCTGGTGATGCGCTGGGGTACAAAAAAGCTACACTGGGACTCTGTGAGGTGTTGTCTTATCTGGATGTGCGCTTTGCAGTATATGCATTTAGCACCCAGGGAAGAGAGGTGGTATGCTGGTTGATAAAGAATGATCAAACACGATGGAGGCGTAATCATGCAAAACGTCTTGCGCAGGTAGTGGCAAATGGTTCCACACCACTGGCCCAAGTGTATCAAAAAATGTTACCTGACCTCCAAACCCAGCGACCAGACATATTTCTAACTTTGACTGACGGTGAGCCCTCGGATCCCGGCGCCGTCCGAGATATAATAAAGGTAATACGAGTCCAAGGAATAAGAATGGTGGCTTTGGGGCTAGGGCCCAACACTGCGCGGGCTACTATAATCGCATCTAACTTACGCCATTTGGGATATGACCGTACACTGGCCACAAGCCGCCTGCAAGATATACCCCGCAAGGTGCTGAGCATACTGGAGCGATAAAATATTATACACATCAAACTAGTACAGTACAGGTGAAGTGTCTATCCGTATCTCAACCATTTGCTGAATTGATCATGGCCGGTATGAAAAGCATAGATTTGAGAGGTTGGAATACCAGATATCGAGGTGACATACTGGTACATGCGCCTCAAAAAATAATTGAAACCGAATGCCAAAGATTTGGAATAGACAATCCGGTTACGGGTGTAATAGTGGGCCGAGTTTCGCTGGTTGATGTGAAGCGATATCATGATATGAGCGAGATAAATGATGACTTTCACCTACATCTGGTACAGAACAATCTGGAGCGCAATCTATATGGTTTTCTATTGGAGGCGCCGTACAGGTTTGCCACACCAATACCCCAAAAAGGACGGTTAGGGCTCTTTGAGGTAAGGCCCTCTGCACCCACTGAAAATGTTATAATATCCGATATCATGGATGAGCACCACCGGTACCAGTATGTAGGGAGACATTGACAGATTTTACGTGTTCCTCCCGCAAGAACAAAGGATTCGTCCCTACAAGATCGTCGCGTCTCCCAGAGTTGAAAGTGTTTTGCTTTTTGAATAGCCAATTCAATACCAAAAAATCGCTTAAAACACCCATCATTATTAATAAAAACCATTAATTTTTCATTTAGCACACGCGTCATCGTTTTTACGCACGATCAACTTCAAAAAACAAAACACTCTCAAAAAACTTCTGTTCCCTAAAGAAGAACCCGCCTAATTATCAA
>VXON01000014.1 GCA_009840065.1 Cenarchaeum sp. SB0662_bin_33
CAAAAGACTGCTTTTTACGGATGTATCCATGTACTTCAAAGAGCAAAACACTTTCAAGATTACTTTTTACGGATGGATACCACACTAGGCTGACCAGGTATGCGGTATGTATTCTCGCAAAATGAAACCGTGCCTACAAATATGAGCCATCCAACGCTTTGCCATAATCATGTATGCATTAACTTTAGATCATAGGTTATCGGATCCTACCTACTCCTACTAATGCACGCCGCTATAGGTAAAATTTGGCAATCCGAAAGATCCTTTGTCTTTGCAGGGGGAACCCATTTTAACGCGCCCAAATATACCAGAGTGATGAGGTGGTTCTCCAAGAAGACGGATATGCAGTCCATATATGATGCTTGCATGAAGAAGGGTAAAAGGCACAGTGTGTCGGCCACCACTGTTTCCATGGCCTTGGATTCGCCGTTCTCGATATACTGCAAATATCACGTGGATCCCTCCAAGAAGGATCCTCCGGATTCGTTCCAGCAGTTACTTGCCGATATGGGCGTAGAACACGAGGCCGAGGTTATAGAGACCGAATATCCAGGTATAGAAAAGGTATCATACAAGACGCCCGAAGAGGGTTTCATGGGGGCCTTGCAGTCCATGACCGCGGGTACAGAAGCCATCGTCGGGCTGCCGATATACTACATGCCGGAAGGCATGTGGGGATATCCGGATTTGTTGGAGATTTGTGAGGGCAAGTCCGTCTTTGGCAGTCACCACTATACAGTAAGGGAGATTAAGTTGGCCAAGAACATAAGTGAACAACATGTGATTCAAGCGGCCTTTTATGCAATGATACTCGGACGCATACAAAGGCGCAAGCCCGAATATGTCCGAATTACCAATGGCATGGAAGAGACCTTTGAGTATTCATATAAAGACTACGAGAGTTTGCTTGCAGAATGCATAAGGCAGGTAGACCGGATATACGGCGGCTGGATGCCACCGGCCGTGTACGGGACCGCCCCGGCGCCCTGGTCGAACTACTGCAACGAGGTGGCCATACAGAAAGATGATGTTTCGCTGATTCCGGGTGTAGGACGTAGCAGGCATACCAAGCTAGTCAATGCCGGACTCCACACAGTACAGGATGTGGCATCATCATCAATGGAGAGACTACAGCGCATAGATGGAATTGGGGTAAAGAGATCCTCTGACTATACCAAGGCGGCGCGCGCCATAAAGAGTGGTAAATGCGTCAGAAAGGACCATCCAGTAGACCTGCCTGAGCGTACCACTGAGATATTTGTGGATTTGGAGGGATTCAGTGAGAACTTTGATGACAAGTTCACTGACTATCTGATAGGTGTCATAGTGAGGCGGGATGGTGTGGAGGTGTATCATCCATTTGTTGCAGAGGACGGCGAAGAGGATGTGATGCTAGAGCGATTCCTTAACTTTGTAGACCTACAGGAGGACTATGTCATATACCACTGGCACAACTACGAGAGGAGCCACCTGCGTTCTATGATGGACAGGTACCAGCTAGGCCGGTTCCACATACTAAGGCCGTCTATAATGATAGACCTGTACAAGGTGGCCATAAAGGCATTCGCCTTTCCCACATACAGCAACAGCATAAAGGACATAGCAAAGTGGATGGGTTTCAGCTGGCAGCATGCCGATGTGGGAGCCACTTCGGCCATGGGTATGTACCTTGAATACATAACAGACCCGGTTGCCGGCCGGCAGGGCATGGGTAAGGTCATTGACTACAACAGGGACGACTGTACGGCAACGCGTCTCATAAAGGACTGGCTCGTGAAACATGGCTAGTGCAGACCATGCATTATTGTACAGTATACAAACACTGGAATATATCCGGATGTGTGTATGCTTGGATTATACGTTTTTGGAAGATGTGTATGCCAGTCATCATCCTAGCATGGCGTTTGCCGGATTTTGTTAAAGCCGGATTCGCTGAAAGGGTATGCGGCTCAGTGGTATACACAGGGCCACAAGACCACCTATCTTTATCATTAATGATATGGCATAGATTATTGTGCCAGGAAAGACCATCGAGTACCAACTCAGAAACTCTCCTAGGGCCAACATGGATAAGCCCAGAGCTACGGATATGGTCCCGCGGTTTCTGCTCTCCAGATATGACAGTATGGTCTCAATAGCCACATACACCAAAAGTACAAACGAGACGGACCTCAATATGTGACTCAGCTGTACTGATGATACCAAGAACAGTGGAAATACACCCACCGTCCGCAGGTATCGGGACTTGGGAAAGAATGACTTTATGCCGTGCGAGAATGCGATAAAAAAGTATCCCAGTGTCTGCACTCCCACCCCCAGAGTCTCCACCCACCAGCCGGTCTGCCCAGGTCGGGCAGGGAGCAGCTCTGCCATATATCCAATCCACACTATCATGAACCCCATACTGATTGAAATGAATGCCAGCGATAGCCGAAGCAGTGTGGGACTGGCTGTATTCCTAAACCCCATCACCGACATTACACCTATTGCCAGTCCCACTAGGAATCCTACCAGATTTAGTATTACCTCAAGATATGCCTCCAACCCAAGATTATCATGTATATCGCGACATATAATGGCGCCTAAATTATTCTACCTTACGCAACAGACATCATTCATCTCATGGCTGGTCTTCCGTATCTGCTCTATTAAGTCAGATAGATGTCTGCTGGATATACTATACATAACATTGCGGCCACTGTTCCTTGATGACACAATGCCACACTCCTTAAGTGTCCTCAGATGATGTGATACGAGGGGTTGGTCTCTTTTTATCTTCTGTACAATCTGGCCCACCGTCTTTTCACCCCCGCCAAGCTCCTCAAGTATGCCAAATCGCGTCTCATCGCATATACACCGCAGCAGTCCAAGGCCATCCATCTTTAATATGATGACTATATTGTCATATAAATTATAATTTATATAAACTATCGTTGATATAAAAACCACATTGATGCTCTTTGTGTGTGTGGAGAATGCAGGTCGAAGCTTGATGGCCGAGGCGTTTTTCAAAAAGTATGTACCCCAAAAGAGGGTATGTAGTGCCGGAACGCAGCCGGCCGCCAGACCCAACAATATAGTAGTTGAGGTCATGCGCGAGGTCGGCATAGACATTGCCAAGCAGAGGCCCCGAATGCTCACCAACAAGATGATAGAAGATTCCACATGTATCGTAAATATGGGTTGCATGGATCACGAGTCGTGTCCGGCACTCCTTGTTGATTGTACCTCAAACTGGGGCATGCCCGACCCCCGGGGCATGGATATAAAGGAGGTACGAAAGGTTCGGGACATGATAGAGTGTAAGGTAAAAGAGATGATAACGATATTGCAATGAGATTTAGTGTTCGCATATTCATGGCCGAGCTGCTGGGGACATTTGGACTCGTGATTGCAGCCACCGGCTCCATAGTATATGATGACATTCATTCGCAGAATCTTGGCCTAGGTTTTATTTCCCTGATGCACCTTCTGGGTTTGTGGATAGTCGTATCTGTATTTGGAAAGTATTCGATGGCGCATTTCAATCCCGCTGTCACCATAGGTTTTGCCATCACGCGCCATGCCAGATGGTCTGATGTGCCAACCTATCTGGTGGCCCAGTGTGTGGGGGGAATGCTGGGCAGTGTCTTTGTTCTGTATACGCTGGGGCATCATGCAGATTTGGGATTGAACCGGCCCGACTACTCTTTGGGCCTGCCGTTCTTCTTTGGTGCGGAGGTGCTGGCCACCATATTTTTGATGGTCGGCATACTGTGCATAGTAAGTACCAAGGTACATGGGATAGTGACCGGATTGGTGGTTGGAAGTATTGTGGCCTTTGATGTCTGGTTCCTTGGGCCCGTCTCTGGTGCCTCAATGAACCCCATCAGGTCTTTGGCACCTGTCGTCATGACGGGCATAATACATGATGTATGGTTATATATTACGGCGCCGCTGCTGGGTGTGCTGATGCCGGCTCTTCTATATAGGTGGCGGATGAATCTGCAGCGTTCAAATTAATCTTATTTTTTGTATATACATGGTAAATTCACCCATGCGGGTACGTCTACAGACCATAGGCCGAAAGAGCGGCCGTCTTCACACCGTACGCATAACTGCCGTGTTGCATGAGGGTGAATACTACTTTTCACGGCACAGACCCGATTCAGATTGGTTCTTAAATGCCATACACAATCCTGCCGTTACAATACTTTTGAATAATAATGATATGATAAAGGGGCGCGCCGAGCAGGTACATGGCACATCACAGATAAGTTTGATATCCAGTATAAAGTATCCAAATGATCCACGCGCCAAGGAGCGACGCGTGGTCATCAGGGTGATACCGGTAAAGGCCGCGTCCAGATAATATATACCCCTTATCAACTATGATCAGAATTGCTGTCAAGTAACCTGAGGCCCATACGGTATTTGGCTTGTATCTGCCCATTATGCCAATCGTAGCGAGGACTACCTTCCACTGTAAAGAGTTGCTCTCCACAGACCCAACAATGCCATCCCCGACCCACTGCTATGACAGGCCCACTGATGTACGTGTGCAAAAATCGCTATGATGCAACCGCAGCAAGGACTGCCCGCCGCTGTGGTGAGCCCTCCGGATAAAAGCTGGGCACGCGTGGCTCCGTCATACCAACAAAAGCGTCCAGCACCTGATGTGTGTTTTGACCCTCCCCCGTCCGTAGTATGCCACTATCCAGCATCTGCTGCACGGCTTCTTGCGCGGATAGAAGGTCCACAT
>VXON01000205.1 GCA_009840065.1 Cenarchaeum sp. SB0662_bin_33
AAAATCGCCCTATGTGCGAAAATTAAACTACAGAAACTTATGCACGCCGCTATAGACTGTGTATTCTGTGTAGATCCTCCCCAACTATTTCAACTAGGGCGTTCTGCGTATCTTCCAAACTATTGTGCGTCCCGTATTGCGACAGTATCCAGTCATGGTATTTGCGTTCATGTGCGGTCGGATCATACGTGCCGAGTAGACGTTCTGCCTGTATGTGGTGGGCCAATGCTTGGCGGGGCTCAGTGTTAAAGTCCTGTTGGAAGTCATACCCGGCTACCCATCTGTCCCGTACCACCTCATCGAATGGATGGTCTAACTCTGCATCTCTGTACCATTCAGCATCAAACTCAGAATTGTGGTCGGCTATGCTTATAGGCGGCATGTCATGTAGATTTGACTCTCGCTCAATACTGTTCACGACAAATAGACTCGTGCCAATTATCGTGATTGAGACCGCCGTCAGAAGAGGTATTGTCTTTTTCACTATATGTTCCACCCGTAAGAATGGGCGGTACCATTTCTTGTAATCATAGCGTATACTAAATATCTATATTATGTATAATGTGTGATGCAAGTGCGGTATGCCTTTGTGACCACCTAGGCAACTCTATCTTAATTATTGGGGAGCTATGGTGAGAGTGATAAATAACCTCGCATAATTTTTGGTTTCAGTATGCCTTCCTGCCAACATTATCTGGATGTGACCCATAATCTTCCATGCGGGAAGACCTCCCCAACGTACCCACTTTTCTAATGTTATGTTTATGCTGTTTTGTGACTGCATAATACCCGATACTGCCTGTACGAATAAAAGGGCGCATCGGAATGTACACTCACGTACAGTATTTAAGCACCCATCGTAAATATACACTGATGACGGACCTGGATTATGATGTTGTAATATGTGGCTCCGGCCTAGCGGGTCTGAGGGCAGCCATTGAGGCGGCGGGCACAGACCCAAAGCTCCGGGTGGCCGTTGTATCAAAATTACAGGTGATGCGCTCCCACTCGGTGTCTGCCGAGGGCGGAACCGCCGCGGTTCTCTACCCTGAGAATGGAGACTCCATCGAGTCGCACATATATGATACGGTCAAGGGCAGCGACTTTCTGGCGGATCAGGACGTTGCCGAGCGACTCTGCAATGAGATGCCACAGGAGGTATACAATCTAGACCGCTGGGGCATGCCCTGGTCCCGCCGGGAGAATGGGGAGATTGATCAGCGTGCCTTTGGGGGGTACTCCTACCCTAGGGCAACATACGCCTCTGATAAAGTGGGATTCTTTGAGATGCAGACGCTGTATGATGCCTGCCAGAGGTTCGACAATATAGAGTATTTTAACGAATGGTTTGGTACCTCCATACTACATGATGGCAGAAAGGTACGGGGAATAACTGTAATCGATCTCTCGACTGGACAGTTTAGCGTCATGTCTACAAAGGCACTTATACTAGCAACGGGAGGCGCGGGCAGACTGTATAGCTTTTCAACATACGCACTCTCTTCCACGCCAGACGGGCTGGACATGGCGTACCGCGCCGGCATGGCACTCAAGGATATGGAGTTTGTGCAGTTTCATCCCACAGGAATACTGCCATCGGGCATACTGATAACCGAGGGTGCCCGGGGCGAGGGCGGCTACCTGTTGAACAACAAAAACGAGCGGTTTATGAAGCAGTACGCTCCCGGAAAGATGGAGCTGGCTCCCCGGGATATAGTATCCCGTTCCATAATGACTGAGATAAACCAGGGACGCGGATTTATAAATGAGACCGGTGTCGAATGCATAAAACTGGATCTCCGACATATAGGAGATGAGACCATCAAAGAGAAGCTGGGGGGAATCCGTGAAATATCCATAAAATTCTCGGGGGTGGATCCCGCCACTGAAATTCTGGATGTGCGGCCCGTCTGCCATTACATGATGGGCGGAATACATACAAACATTGACGGGGCAACCGAGCTAACCGGCATGTGGGCCGCTGGTGAGGCTGCATGCAACTCTGTTCATGGCTCAAACCGCTTGGGCGCCAACTCCACATCAGAATGCATAGTCTGGGGTAAGATAACCGGCAAGCTCGCTGCCGAGTATGCACTGGATGGCATGCCCTCAGAGCCATTTCCGCATAATTTAGTCAAACTTGAGGAGAAGCGTATATACGATGGTATATTCCGGGGTCGGGGCGATGTAAACCCATATGAGGTACGCCAGGAGATGTCAGATATGATGACCGAGAAGGCATATGTCTTTCGAAACCATGACGAGCTTGCTGCAGGCCTAAAGAAGCTGCGGAGCCTACAGTCTCAGACATGGAAGCATGTGGACGACTCTGCCAAGGAGTATAATACCAATTTTGTCAATGTCATGGAGCTGGACTCTATGTTTAGGGCAGCTGAGACTATACTTGTGGGCGCCATAAACCGCAAGGAGTCTAGGGGCGCTCATACCAGAATTGACTACCCCAAAAGGAATGACGACTCTTTTCTCCACCATACATTGGCATATCTGGGACCTGACAAACCTATAATGAGGACACATCCCGTAACAATTACAAGGTACGAACCAGTGGAGAGAAAGTATTAGATGGACTCAAAGAAGAATAACCGGGAAGGAATAGGCGGAATGGCGAATCCGGGCCGGTACGGAATAGAGCGCGTGGCGTATTGGCTGATGAGACTCAGCGGATTGGGCCTACTGGTGTACTTTATAGCCCACATATACGAGACCAGCAGCATACTACGTGGAGAGGTGGGCTGGAACGAGCTAATGGCGATGACCGACACGCCTGAATTTCACATTGTTCTTATAATTGTAATAGGCATGTGCGTCTTTCACACTGTAAATGGCATACGCGTAATGCTGGGGCATGGGGGCATAGGAGTGGGAAGGCCCACCCGTCCGGACTATCCGTATGAGCCGGCATCTCAGAACATGCGTCACAAGATTACCATATACTCGGCAATAGTACTGGCTGCGGTTGCGATGATATATGGTTCAACCGTACTGTTTGGTGTATGAGATGCGCGAAAGTCACATAATGAAGATACACTACGGCACGGCACTGGCAGCCGTGGGCCTGGTTGCCGTCCACATACTTATGCGCATGGCTGATGGGTATCATGAGTCATTGGAGTTTGCCAACGTATTGGCCAACTATCAGTTTATACCATATGCAGGCCTACTGGAAATAATACTGATATTACTCTCCATACATGGTTTCAATGGATTGCGTGTTATACTTTTGGAGCTGCATCAGGGACGTTCCTATGAGAAAGCCGTCTCGTATGGCTGTGTGGCCGGCATGGTGGCTTTGATTGCGTACGGCAGCCGTACAATTGTCATGGCAAATATGGGGATGATATGAGCGACACAGTAAAACTACGTATAAGGCGTTCGGCAACCGACGACTTTGATGAGTTCACCATACCTGTGCAGAAATGGACTACGATTCTAGAGTGCATACTGTACGCAAAATACAAGATTGATCACTCCATTGCAGTGAGGTATTCTTGCCGGCAGGCCACCTGCGGCAGCTGTGGTATGAAGATAAACGGTAAACCGTCTCTGGCATGCTTTACCAAAGTCTCTGAGATAGATGGTGACACCATTACGGTTGAACCCATGGCCAACTTCCCCGTAATACGAGATTTGGCAGTAAAGTTTGATCGGCTCTTTAAGAATCACCGTGACATCATACCATACATGAACAACGACCCGCCTGATTCTAGCAGAATGCATCTACAGAGCCCCGAGGAGCTGGACCGCTTCATACAGTTTGCAAATTGTATAAAGTGCGGACTGTGCAACTCGGCATGTCCTACCATGGCGACCGATACATCATTTACAGGCCCACAGGCTTTGGCACAGGCATATCGCTATGTGGCCGACAGTCGTGACAAGGACAAAGACAAGAGACTACGTATAATAGATGACTCACATGGAATATGGCGCTGCCACTTTGCCGGCTCCTGTAGCCAAGTCTGTCCCAAGGGTGTTGACCCTGCCATGGGAATACAGCTGCTGCGCGGCTACATGCTGGGCCTGAATGATTAAAGCTACTTTTTGGGTTTTGGACTGTTGTTTACCTGATTGTTTATCTGCTCGGCCATAAAGTGATTAGATACGTTGACTGTTACGTCCTCCACACCATCAATCATCAATAGATTATCGTGTATATCCTGGCATATCTTGAATCCAAAGACTGCCGGGCAGAACGGGCTGGTCAGATGCAGGTCAACCTTGACATCACTCTCTTGTATGTCCACCTCATCAATCAACTCCAAGTCTGTAATGGATGTAGCAATCTCAGGATCCTTTATCTTTGATAATTCATCAAATATGCGCACCCTCATCTTTTTGATGTCTTGGGACATATATGTAGATGACATAAAACTATATTTAAATTCATTCTCGGTGGCGGGTCGATACATTGTATCAGAACCATGCTAATTCCCCATGTTGTATTACCTACTTGTGAATATAGGCCCCTCTGACAGGAACGAATTATCCACACATGTAATATTATTGCTCCTGCCAGAGTCTTGTATTCTGCTTGATGATTCATACGGTTATAACATATACCATGGCCTGACACATGGAACCCTCCGCCTATATGCCATAATACCATCTTGATACATGACAAACCGTAACAGCTCTGCAATGGGAAGTTAGGTATGGAAAGGCTAAATGCTCTGAAGA
>VXON01000160.1 GCA_009840065.1 Cenarchaeum sp. SB0662_bin_33
TTCTATTTGAATTTAAAGTATAGATTTGTATGAACGTTAATCAATTTCACTATTTTTGGTATAAAAACCATTTTATAATATGATGCAGGGCTTGTGACAAGAATGCAAAATATGTCAAGATTAACTACAATTATAATTTTAGTCGCCGCCTTATCCGTGGGCAGTCCTATGATGGGGGTATATGCACAGACTGACGACGACATGATGATGGTCACGGATTCACCACTAGAAGGTACCATCACTATAGGTGCACTAATAACGTTGACCGGTGAGGCCGCCTCTTTTGGAAATGACATGCGGGCAGCAACCGAGTTGGCCATTGAAGACTTTAACGACTATCTAGAAAGCTACGGAGCTACATGGCGCCTTGGTGTAACGGTAGAGGATTCCGCCACCAATCCGGTCATAGCCTTGGAGAAGGTGCAGGCAATGCACTCACAGGGTGTGGAATTGGTTGTAGGGCCCTTCACCAGTGCCAATGTTCAGAATATTAAAGGCTATGCTGATGCCAATGGTCTGCTGGTGATGAGTCCCAGCTCCACAACACCGGCCCTAGCCATTCCCGGTGATAACGTCTATCGGATGGTTCCAGACGACAGCAATCAGGGCAAGGCCATAGGCAAACTCTTTGAGAGGGACGGCTTGGAGGCGATGGTCCCCATCTGGCGTGGTGAGATTTATGGTGATGGTCTACAGACGGCCGCCGCCAAAAGTTTTGAGTCACGGGGGGGTTTCGTACATGATGGTGTGCGATACACTCCGGATGCCCCCGAGCTCAGCCTTGAGGTATCTGCCCTGGCCGACGCAGTTCAGGAGATGGTTGATAAGTATGGGGCAGACAAGGTGGGGGTCTTTATGATCTCCTTTGATGAATTCCTACTGATAGTCCAGTCCGCATCCCAGCACGAGATACTCACCCAGGTTAAATGGTATGGGGCCGAGTCGGTAGCAGAACATGAGAGCTTTATCAGTGATGGTATAGCCGCAGAGTTCGCCGAGCAAGTAGACATCACCTCTCTACAGATACTCATAGGGTTGGGCGAGCGTTACGATAGTGTCAAAGCCGAGCTTACAGAAAGGCTGGGTATGGCACCCAACTCGTTTGCCTACCCAACGTATGACTCTGTATGGGTGATTGGCAAGTCAATAATGAAGACTGGCAGCACCAATGTCGATGACATCATGGAGGTCCTCCCAGAGATTGCCGCCGCACATGATGGGACCGTCGCATCCAACGAGTTGAACGAGGCAGGAGATCTGGCCCTAGCCAACTACCAGATATGGAAGATTGTAGACGATGCCTGGGATGTACGCGGCAAGTACTCTGTGGACAGAGATATTCTAAGTGCAGAGACCACACCCGAAGGTGAGGTGGAGGTGGGTGTCATATACCCGCTAACCGGTAGACTCAGCTCCAAGGGAGCCGAGAATCTGGCCGGAACACAGTTAGGCGTAGAGGACTTTAATGCCTTCCTCAAGAGCATAAACGAGGAGTGGGAGCTGGCCCTCACAGTAGAGGACTCCGAGACCGACCCGAATGCGGCTCTGGAAAAGGCACAGGCATTGCTCTCTAGGGGCATCAGTATTATCATAGGTCCTGAAACCAGTGGCAATACCGGACAGGTAAAGCCGTATGCGGACACCAACGACATGATGTTGATAAGCTGCTGCTCAACGGCTCCGAGCCTGGCCATAGCAGGAGACAGTGTCTACAGGCTGGTTCCCGACGACTCCAAGCAGGGAGTTGCCGTGGGAAGCCTTCTATACAGCAGTGATATCATAGCAGTAGTCCCAATATGGAGGGGCGATGCCTATGGCGATGGTCTGCGCGACGCGGTAAAAATGGACTTTGAGTCACGCGGAGGCTTTGTGCATGAGGGCATACGGTACACGCCGGATGCGGCAGACTTTTCTGGGGAGGTAGCCACTCTGGCAGATCAGGTTCAGATGATGGTAGACGAATACGGCGCCCAGCAGGTAGCGGTATTGATTATAGCCTTTGATGAATCCGTCCAGTTAGTGCAGGGTTCTGCCAACTATGACATACTTGATGATGTCAGGTGGTTTGGTTCTGAATCACTCACAAAGGGAACTCCACTGATAGAAGACCGCATAGCCCGCGACTTTGTTAATAGGGTCCAGTTTACATCCATGCAGATAGCGGAGAACCGCGGCGAGGTGTACGAGCGCGTCACCAATCACATATTAGATAAGTATGGGAACCTTCCCACCACGTTCGTCTATCAGGCGTACGATGCTTCTTGGCTTGTGGGCCTATCCATACTGGAGACGGGTAGTTCGGATGCGGCTTCTGTAAAGTCAGTATTCCATGATGTGGCCACCGGCTATAGTGGCGCCCTAGGAGCCACCACCCTCAACGAGGCCGGCGACCTAGCTGCCGCCGACTATGCGATCTGGAACATTGCAGGTAATACATGGGTGGAGATAGGCAAGTACTCACTGCTGGCCGATGCTATCACCATGAGGGTAATGGTGGATGGTACAGGGTTTGCACCAGACTTTGTCATGACAGGAGGGGATGTCTCTGCCATGTCCACCAATCCGCAGGAGAACACACTGATTATAAACATGGATGCCACCAAAGATGGATCGTTGACCATCACTCTACCGCGGGCGTTGATAGACTCCAAGCTGGCCGATGAGGCAGACGACTCCTTCTTTGTCCTGGTTGACGGGAAGGAGGCCGGGTATGTAGAGACCGAGTCTACATCAGACTCACGTACCATACAGATAGAGTTTGTCGGCGGATCCGAGACGGTCGAAGTAATTGGTACATGGGCGGCTGTACCAGAGTTTGGCGCCATCGCGGCGCTGGTGTTGGCAGCCGCCATCATGTCGATTGTGGTCATCACATCAAAGTCAGGACTAAGTATTGTGTATAGAAGATTTTAAAACCATTTTTTTCTAATTTTTATTTATCTAGCCCGTGTTGTTATCTCATCCACAAAATCACCCAATGCCGACTGACATGATTATCCATAAACACCAGATTATAGATAGATTATAATGGCAATACATTACAGCACATGTAATGTCACAGAAAATACCGCCATGGTTGGCAGAAAAGATAAAGGCTTACCAACAGACCCAGACAAACATGCAGAACATACAGATGCAACTGCAACGGATAGAACTTGATACACAAAACACAAAAAAAGCGCTTGAGATTCTGGAAAAGACTCCCGATGACAGGGCGGTCTACAAGGAGGCAGGCTCAATAATGGTGCAGTCAGACAAAACCACACTCAAAGACTATCTAGAGGAGGAGCAGGAACTGCTCAAGACGCAGGTTGCCGTACTGACAAAACAGAGTAAACGTATAGAAGATACGCTTCGTGAGCAGGAAGCTGGTATCAACCAGGCCATACAGGGCGGAGCCATGAATCCGGGATCCTGATTGTCGCTCAAAGACCTGCGCATTATTGCTGATGAGCGGGAGCGCAAATCCGGAATACCCACCTTGTTAAGGAAAGCAGGCATAAACCTAGAGACCAAGACACTACCCATCGGCGACTACATAGTATCAAACGAGACCATAATAGAGAGAAAGAGTGTGCATGATTTAGTGTCGTCGGTCTTTGATGGTAGGTTGTTTGATCAATGCACCCGCCTCAAGGAGAACTTTGAGATGCCGGTACTGGTGGTTGAAGGCAACACCGACGAATTATACAACATAGTGGAGAATCCACTAGTATTCTATGGGGCCCTAATACAGATAGCCTTGGACTTTAAAATATCCATAATACCCACTCCCGATGCCGACCAGACGGCCCGGCTGCTGGTAGCCATGGCAGCGCGCAAGAACAGAACATCAGGACCATATTTGAAGAAAATTAAAAAGCATCATGACATGGAACAGCAGCAGTTGGTAATACTGAGCAGCCTGCCTGGCATCGGAGAGAAGCTGGCAATTAGAATTTTAGAGCGTTTTGGTACTCCCGTCGCAGCATTGAATGCATCGTTGCCAGATCTCAGCAAGGTTCCAGGCCTAGGCAAGTCTAGGGCAGAGCGCATCAAAAAGATATTAAATGCACAATACGCAGAGGCAAAGTCGATTCAGGAGAGCCTCATGTGAGAGGGTTCTGTGCAGGAAATTCGGTGTCGTAATTTTTCTTATGTAATATGATCTTTTATCATGTGATGCAAAATCAGGCTTTATACTTCCTTTGCTAACTCTGCCGCTATTACTCCATCTGTTGTACAAGTTTACTTTGAGATGTATCTCCTGTATGACATTATCCCACTTTAGAGCCAGAATGTACTCATCAAAGAGGCGTTTGAATATAGAAAATACTGTTTCTACAACTTATTTTCTGCTGTACACAGTTCTGGCCTTCCAGTACACCCGATTCTCCCTCTTCCCTTTCCTGCTTAATGTATACATGCGCGCAGCCTGCCTGCTGCCTCCTAGTTGATCTCTTACGGATATTCCCTACGTGGTGCCGGAACCCTTACCGCGTGGGGTCACGTTTATCTTGTGTAGTATGCCTAGAGATATACCCATAGTACTCTGCAAAAAGATCCGATATTTTTCGGTGCCCGACGGTAACGGAATTTCTTACCAGAAGGGATTGGTTTGGGCCGCCCTTCGTGGCAGCCAGCGTCCTGTCCAATATGATGTCGGGCGCAGTGCCGTTGCGAACG
>VXON01000032.1 GCA_009840065.1 Cenarchaeum sp. SB0662_bin_33
AAGGATACGCATTTAGCAGCAGTGTACGACTTTATTAAAAATCGATTATCACTTCACATACTGGGAAAGAATACCGCCAAAGGGCATAATGCGGCCATTTGTGCGCCTAGAGGACCCAATAGACCCAGAAATAAAGAAGCGACAGATAGATGGTACCAAAAAACGCTGCAAGTATAAGAAAAAGTAATTGTTGCCGCACACTCCCGCGACCCTAAAATAACTACTATGCATACAGGCCAATATTGTTACATCCGCATACGTGATTCTATCTTGTAGCACAGACATAACTCGTGCACTTCTCCAAAAATGAGACACATGCAATATCAGTAGTGTGTATGGGCGATTTTAGTACTGCATAAACTTATGCACGCCGCCATATAAAACCGGGGAGATAAAGACCGTTAAAACATATGATTATCTGGACGCTTCGGCTTCCTGAGTGTTTGGTGCCACGCCAAACCTGCCGCATGGGGGAGGCTGCGCACGTACGGGCAGAAGCCGGCCGCCAAACCGCCCCATGATAGTTCTGTTGGACTCTGCGTAGTGCTGGTTGCAATAGTTTACTGGGCGGTTATTGTAGCGATTTTAAGCAGTAATACTATACATACTCTGAGCCGGCCAGCTTGGCAAAGAGAAGGCAGAGACTCCTGCATGTGAGAGATATGCCTCTAATCTTTCATATTGGCCTTGGTAACTTTACTGAGCGCCAGTTTTACTAACAACAACCATGTCATGACTATAGGTATGTAATAGGTGGCTATCCTCCAACCTACTATGATATCCCACTCTATACCACCCTCTTCCAATGAAAAGTCAAAGGGATTTGCGTTGTTGAGGTACCCAAATATACCCAGCTCGGCCAGGCCCGAACCCCCCACCGTTATGGGTAGGTTTGCTATGGCATTGGCAGCCATAACCGCCATTGTAGAGTCAAATGCGCCAATCTGGTACCCAACACCTACGGCTATAACAAAGAATGACAACCCATACAGCATCCATGACGCAATGGACATTATCAGTGAATTTGTGAATACACGAGTCAGCTGTTTTGATGATGCATGCTCACGACTGGTTTTACATATGCCATCCAACCACTTGTCTATCTCGTCTACATAACGTATGCCTCGCTCGCCCCCGGCGCGGGATGTGATGGCTCGCAGGGACTTGGGCACGCGAAAACTCCTTCGCGCCGATAAGAAGAACAAGACTATCCATATTGCTGTTATGGGTATGCTGGTAAGTAGTACTACAATACCTATTGTATATGAACCCATGAGTATGGCGATTACACCTGCAATCACAGAGAGTATGCCTGCTCCCAGTACCTCGGTAACTATGTCTACAAAGGCTATCCATGCAGACTGCGATGGTGGCACCTTTCTTTTGTGGAGATAGTATATCATTATGAACTCGGCCCCCACAAACATGGGCGTAGAGAATTTTATGAACTCGGCCCCTACCCGTACACCGCATAGTTTTGTAGCTGAGCCGGCCATATCTGTGTATGATTTTGCAATATATGCAAACTTGACTCCCTGTAGCACCAATTTTGACATCATTAGTCCCAGCGCCATCATAAATGGTACAAGACCAATGGCCAGCAGGTCTTCAAGCTGTATGTTAAACTGTAGGGCAATTATGACTATGGGTATCAAAGTTGCCAAGACCGCTATAAGGCGCCACTGCATGAGGAAATTTTAACAAGTTCAAATATAAGCCAAATTATTCACTAAATTATTGAAGTGCATCTTTGTGTTGGGGACTGCGGGCTCGGGCAAATCACTCTTAACATCAAAACTATCCGAGTACTATACATCCAATAGTGCCTTTGCCGCCATACTGAATCTGGACCCCGGAGTGGAATCGCTCCCATATACTCCGGATGTGGATGTGCGGGATCGTATTGACATAGTCTCCATCATGCGACAGTATGACTTGGGGCCCAATGGGGCCCTAGTTATGGCCAATGATATGATAGCCTCACAACTTTCCCAGATACAGATTGAGGTTGATGCCGTAAATCCTGATTATCTGATAGTGGACACACCCGGCCAGATAGAACTATTTGCGTACAGGAGCAGCGGGCCGTTTCTTACATCGGAGCTAAATGCCGACTCTAAGACAGGCCTCTTCCTGTTTGATGGTGCCATGGCCGGAGATGCAGTCAACTTTATCTCGCTTAACATGTTGTCCATCTCCATACGACTGCGGCTCCAACTACCATTTGTCACAATATTGAGCAAGTCTGACCTGCCAGACATGCCCACCAATAATATAATACAGTGGGCCATGAATGTTACATCAGCCTTGGATGCAGCCTCTAATGTGGACGGTGAGACGTACTCTCTGATATCTACCATATCATCAAGTTTAAAGCAGGAAGATTACGCTCAAAAATTGATACCGGTATCAAGTTCCACCGGAGACGGACTAGCAGACTTGGAGTCCGTCCTGAGCCGTATATTATTGATGGGTGAAGAGGTGGAGGATTGATTACTGCACAGGCCCCATCATCAACGGCCAATCTGGGCCCCGGTTTTGATGTCTTTGGCATGGCCCTAGACGCATGCTTTGACACAGTATCTGTCGCAGAGGAGGGCAGCTCAATTACAATATCATCAGACGATGATATCCCCCTGGAATACACAAAGAATACGGCCGGCATAGTCGTTGATATGATGCGTACAGACTTTGACATAAAGCCGGGAGTGCATATAAAAATTCGAAAAGGTGTACCCGCAGGTTATGGGATGGGCAGCAGCGCTGCCTCTGCAGCCGCGGCCGCAACCGCATACTCGAATCTATACAATCTGAATTTATCCCTAACCGAATTGACCAGATATGCCGGATACGGGGAACAGGCCAGCGCCGGTTCCATACACTATGACAATGTGGCCGCCTCCGTATGTGGTGGTTTTGTAATGGTACACACCAAGCCCCTGCGTGTTATTAACTTGCGGCCGCCGGAGAACCTTACCATGTGCGTGGCAGTCCCCGACGTGTCAACACCAGAAAAAAAGACACAGGTATCTAGGGGAGTAATACCAGAGATGGTCCCATTATGTGATGTAACTACGAACATATCTTTTGCATCATCTCTGGTTGCAGGTATGTGTACCGGTGACATATCATTAATTGGGGACTCTTTACAGGATGTAATAGTGGAGCCGGCCCGTAGACACATGATTCCTGCACTTGATGATATACGAAACCTAGCCGTATCCGCGGGAGCGGCCGGCGTTACCATCAGCGGGGCCGGACCCTCGGTTATTGCTTTTGCAGATGGCAGTATTGTAGATATTGACAGTGTGGGAGAGGCGATGCGCGAGGGCTTTGGCAACCATGATATCAACTGTAAAATATTTCCATGCAAATCTGCAAAGGGTGCCGGTACAGTGCAATGAAGGCTGTTATGGTGTTTAGTGGAGGCATAGACTCAGTATGTACTGCATCTTATCTGTCCAAGCGTTATGATGTGTACGGCATGTCGTTCTTGTATGGGCAGCGGGCCGGCCCCGAGATTGAATCGGCCAAATATTTTGCTGATAAGATTGGTATGAAGCAGCACCACACACTTGATATCTCTTTTATGGAGGGCTTATACGGTAAATCCAACGCCCTCACCGACTCTGAATTGGAGATGCCCCAGACCTTTAACTATTCAATTGTCGTACCCGTCCGAAACGCCGTATTTCTCTCCATATCATCTGCGTGGGCATTCTCGCTGGGGGCCGAGCTGGTGGCGTATGGTGCCCATACCGGCGATACATCGTATCCGGACTGCCGGCCCATCTTTACTGATGCCTTTGAGAAGGCTATGAACCTGGGCGAGAGTGACGGCATATCAAATGGCGTACGACTACCCTTAAAGATATGGTCCCCATACAAGGAGGGTATGTCAAAGAGCACCCTGCTACAGATGGGAATGGATGCCTTGGGCGATGACATATTTCTGGCCTGGAGCTGCTACTCCGGCGGGGATAAGCAGTGCGGCATATGTGAGTCCTGTCATAACCGTAAAAACGCATTCATCAAGGCAGACATACAGGACAAGACCATCTATAACACTAGTAGCGGTTTCTGAGAATATTCTTTTTGAGTACCATTCCGCGTATTATTACATACCATAACAGGAATATGCCTGCCACTATGGCATAAAAGATCCAGTTCTGTTGTACTCCATCAAGGCCCTCCATAAAGTCTGTTATCTCCCTTGATACCAGCATGGATACGGCCAACACAATACCAAACTCTATGGCATACCATGTCCAGCTTGGCCAAGATTCTGAGGGTATGTGTACATTATTGTGTACGGTCATTATACAGAGATAAACTTTGATACCGGCTATTTAAATTGTAATCGTTCAATCAGAAGGTGAAAAAGTGCCAATTGACACCTAGTTGCTAGGTGTGGAAAAATACTTAGACCCTACCTAGGATATCAAATTTGTATTGGTATGGGGCCAATCATGAATGTATAGTGATATTGATTGAAGTTTATACATTTTAGTGATCTTTTTTATTAAAAT
>VXON01000183.1 GCA_009840065.1 Cenarchaeum sp. SB0662_bin_33
TCAAAATAATTTTACATTCGTATCAAATTAAATTGTAACATACCAAGACCCGTTCACAGCAGTACTGCACCCGACATAATATTGGACAGGACGCTGGCTGCCACGTAGAAGGGCGGCCCAAACCAACCCCTTCTGGTAAGAAATTCCGTTACCGTCGGGCACCGAAAAATATCGGATCTTTTTGCAGAGTACTATGCGTAATTCTCTACTATCCATCAGGGTCGCTTAAGGCAATCAGGCACCATACTCCCATATTCAGACCATCCTCCCAACAAAGTCTGCCGGTGTGTGGTCGTGGCAAAGTTCCGCCGGCGGAAGAATACGGGAGATGCGCAATCCACCAACAGTTAACGCACAAAGACATCTCCGGGGAAGGTTTTAAAAGAGCCATAAATGGGTGAAAACTGTTTGAAGAACGTCTATCTTTTTAATGAAGGACAGGGTCAGAGCCGACGACTGTTGGGGGGGAAGGGAGCTGGTTTGTGCGAGATGACCTCACTGGGCCTACCAGTTCCGCCGGGTTTCATAATTACAACAGATGTATGCAAATCCTATTATACCAACAATAACACGCTGCCAAAGTCGCTGATGAGGGAGGTAAAGCGTAAGATGGCTGTATTGAATAAGGAGACGGGCAGAAAGTGGAAGTCAAAGACAAACCCATTATTGGTATCGGTGCGCTCCGGAGCTGCCATATCGATGCCTGGCATGATGGATACCGTCCTGAATCTGGGTCTAAACGATGAGACGGTAGGAGGATTGGAGAGACAGAGTGAAAATCCAAGATTTGCTTGGGACTCATACCGCCGGTTCATACAACTCTTTGGCAAGGTGGTGTTTGGCATAGATGATTCACACTTTGATGATATACTGAGTGCGGAAAAGAACCGCAGTAATGTCACTTTGGACAGTGAACTGGATGAGGAATCACTGCGCAGGGTAGTAAAGAGGTACAAGGATGTATGTAGGAGACAGACGGGAGCAGAGTTCCCATCTGATCCGGATGAGCAACTAGAATTGGCAATAAAGGCAGTATTTGCAAGCTGGATGGGTGAGAGGGCCTTGGTGTATCGTGAAAAAAATTCCATCACTCCGGATATAGCCGACGGTACTGCCGTTAATGTAGTGACCATGGTATTTGGTAACATGGGAAACGACTCGGCCACCGGCGTCATATTTACCAGAAATCCCGGAAACGGGACCAATCAGATATTTGGCGATTATCTGGTTAATGCCCAAGGTGAGGATGTTGTTGCCGGCACGCGCACTCCAAAACCCGTCAGTCAAATGAAGAAGGAGCTGCCGGACGCATACAATACACTGGTCCAGGTGTGTAGTACACTGGAGCAACACTTTCATGAACCGCAAGACATAGAGTTCACACTAGAGCAGGGACGTTTTTATCTGTTGCAGACCCGAAATGCCAAGATGAACGCCGCCTCAATGGTACGTACATCCGTGGAGATGGTTGACGAGGGCCTCATAGACAGGAATCGTGCCATATCACGGCTGTCTGCAGATCAGCTGGAACAGATGTTACATCCCAGCATCGATACAAAGGCTGCTAGAGGTCACGGCACGCTGGCCAAGGGAATTGCCGCATCTCCTGGTGCCGCATCCGGAGTCGTGGTGTTTGATGTCAAGAAGGCCACCACACTGGGCGAGGAGGGAAAGTCTGTAATTCTCGTACGTGAAGAGACAAAACCAGAAGATGTACCTGCATTCTTTGCTTCTTCGGGCATATTGACCAGTAGAGGGGGCAAGACATCCCATGCTGCAGTTGTGGCCCGGGGAATGGGCAAACCATGCATAGTGGGCTGCACAGACCTTCACATTGACTATGATTCAGAGATATGTACTGCTCAAAATACCACACTACACAGCGGAGACTCTATAACTATAGATGGCTCTACAGGAATAATCTATACTGGCGAGGTACCCACAATATCCCCTAAAATAACTAAAAATTTTAAGAGATTGTTGTCCTGGGCTCAGGATTCCAAGCGCCTGGGTATCCGGGCCAATGCTGATACTCCGGAAGCCGCACGGCTGGCCCGAAAGTATGGGGCCCAGGGAATCGGACTGTGTCGTACCGAGAGGATGTTCAATGCCGAAGACCGAATAGGACTCTTTGTGGATATGATAATGGCTGATGATGCATCTCAGCGAAGCAAGATACTAAAGAAACTACAACAACTACAGCGCAGCGACTTTGTCAAGATACTAAAGGCCATGGAAGGGTATCCGGTTACAATCCGACTGCTGGATCCCCCATTACATGAATTTTTACCAGACCCCGAGGCCCTCAGCAACAAGATAAAGTCTATGTCCAAATCAGATGCGGATGCCGCCATTCTGGTTCTCCGGCGGGCCCGGGATTTGGCCGAAGTCAATCCGATGATGGGGCACAGGGGCGTTCGCGTGGGGGTTACATATCCTGAAATATACGAGATGCAGATTAGGGCCGTCTTTGAGGCCGCTGCCAGACTGTCAAATCAAAAGGTAGATGCCCGTCCACAGATAATGATTCCACAGGTGGGGAGTGTAAAGGAGTTAAACTACATCAAGGAGATATATGACACAATAAAGTCTGAGATGGAGCAGAGATACAGCCGCAAACTATCTGTAAACTTTGGAACAATGATCGAGGTGGTCCGTGCCGCCATAACTGCAGATACACTGGCCACAACTGCCGAATTCTTTAGCTTTGGAACCAACGACCTGACTCAGGCCACCTACTCATTCAGCCGTGAGGATGCTGAAGGCAAGTTTCTTCCCGAATACGTGGACAAGGATATACTATCCCATAACCCATTTCAGTCACTGGATATTGACGGTGTTGGTGAATTAATGAACATAGCCATATCCAAAGGCCGCTCCATTAATAATTCCATGGAGATTGGGATATGTGGAGAACATGGAGGTGATCCAAATTCTATAAAGTTCTGCCACGCATCCGGTGTAAGCTATGTCAGCGCCTCCCCTCACCGTATCCCCATAGCAATGGTGGCCGCCGCGCAGGCCGCCGTTAGTGAAAAATAATGTCTGCCAAAGATAAGATACTGCAGAATCGCACACTATCCTATCAAAAGATAATTCTAAATGTCCGGGGAGTCTCAATACCACTGCGTCTGAAACGGCACTTGGCGCCCCGTACCGTGCGACGCATACTCGCCTCCCTCCCACTGCGTGGTCATGCCCACTCCAAGGGATCCATGATATACATAAACACCGAGGTAAAGTCCGGACTGGAGCGCGGCCGGGATGATCTCTTAGCTGGCGACGTTGCGTTTCTACCAGGCCAGCAATGCCTCTGTTTTATCACAAATGACTACAATACGCAGAAGCTCATGACCCCACTGGGTGTCATGGAGGGCGATATATCAATACTAAAGGAACTACAGCCTGGTGATGTGTTGAGTATCTATGAGGATGCAGGCTGATATAGCCAGTGTCCACTATAGCCGCCAACCCTTTTTACGATTCCATCGGCTACGGCCTCCTGTAGGTACCTGTTGGCCGCAGATGTCTTTACTCCGGCCTGCCTAGCTAACTCCTGAGCCGTAACCACCTTGGAATTTTTTATATATTTGGATGCCTGCTTCTCCGTCAACACCACGATAATCTCTGCCCTTGCCGGTCCTGAAGACTTGTCCTTGCCAGAGTCTGTAGTCTTTCGTTTCTTATCCTGCGCTGCTGCCGGTCGATTCTTTGAAGCCATTTCTGTCTCTTCTTTTGTACCCTCTTATAAATAGCTCTTAGGTTCCTCTAGGAATTATCCCTGTAACTGGTAGTTAAATATTGATTTTATTATTACAATACATGGATAAGCAATCCAGCACAAGACACGACTCCAAAAAGCCCGGTGGAGACCTGTCTCTGGAGGAGATGTTCGAAATATTTCCTGACGAAGATACAGCTAGGGAGTGGTTTGAGGGCAATATATGGCAGGATGGCCGCAGATGCCCTAGGTGTGGTTACAAGTATACATGTATAGCCAAACACCTCGAGATGCCTTACTTTTGTTGTGAGTGCAAGAGATACTTTAGCGTCAAAATAGGCACCGTAATGGAGCACTCCAAAATAAGCTACCGGCGATGGGCCGTGACTACATATCTGCTCGCCACGCGCCCCAAGAGGATATCCAGCGTACAGCTGGGTCGAGATCTGGGTATAAAACAGAGCTCGGCATGGCTCCTACTGCACAAACTCAGGGAGTCGTGGTGTACCATTGCGGGGCCGGACCTGTTGTCCGGCCCAGTCGAGACGTATCCTGATGGGCGCGAAAAGAACAAACACACCAACAAAAAGGGGAGGCGGAAGAAGACCACCGTAGTGGGCATTACAGACAGGTAGACCGGCACCATCAGTATCATCCTAGTGCCGGAGACCACCGCTGCCCACCTCGTGGTGTTTATCGAGGCTAATGTGGACACTGAATCCAAGAAATTCACCGATGAGAACCGGACATATAATGA
>VXON01000138.1 GCA_009840065.1 Cenarchaeum sp. SB0662_bin_33
TTTTTACAGATGTATCCAACCGAGCGCCCAACTTCAAAAAGCAAAACACTTTCGTATTTTAAACGATTTTTTGGTATTGCATAGCAATCACTGGCTGTTGATGATGCTTCAAAAAGCAAAACAGTTACCACATTACTACTTTTAGGCAAAATTTGGGTAATTTGAAAAATTCTTTGAGGAGGAACCCTATTTTGTAGGCCTTATAATTTTAGACGCACCAAGGCCGTGGCCAGTTCGCCATCACAGTCATTTAGTGCAGCGATTGCCGTCTCTCGGTCTACATTGGCCTGCACACACAACAGCTCAACATCATCCTCAGAGTAGGTGGGGGCCTCCAGCTCCCTCTCTTCATAACTAGGAGCAGTCACCATAAATACAGTACTATCCTGACCATCCATCTTGTTTACCTGGGGTTTCTCTATTACTAGCTCCTTGGTGGTAGTACGAATTATTACTTCCTGAACATCATCCAATGTATCCATACTGAGACCCATACGATCCATCTGTCGCCGCATGTTTCGATTTCCGGAACGCATTATTACTAGAATGTATGGTTGCTTCTTTTTAAACTATCCCTGACTCTTACTGCCACTCCCCGGCGGGCACCAGTTATCATTGGCCCAGACAGGACCGCCCGCCCCACGGCAACCACGCTGCCCTTGTACAGTATTGGAACATCCGAGGATACACGGACATGTCTACCACAGTGGGTGACATGTGATGCCATAACGGACCTGCCATCAGCCACAAAGGGAGCGGCATCGTCATCTATCTCTACACAGTACTCGCGAAGTTCCTTACGGCGTAGCAGCATACGCGCAAAGTTCACAGTTATGGCAAGTCCACCATCTATGCGCAGGGTGCATAACAGTACATTATTGTGACGCACCTCACGAATACGACCCGTTCTAGAGTACGTCATTGTTATGTCGTGCGGCATGCACGAGGAAGCCCCCATGCCAAAGAGCGCATCTACGGTAGATGAGATTTTACTATAATCATCCATACATACGAATATCGACGATTCTTCTATATAGACCAACATACATGCATATATCATGACAGAAAGATACGATACTAGAAAGATACAGTACACCGGAAGATCATCATATATAATATCGCTTCCTAAGGACTGGGTTTTGGGGCTGGGCCTAAAACAGGGTGATCAGATTCGTATATCCAAGAGTGGAGCAACCAACCTTCTACTATATCCCCCAAACGTCCAACCAAAGACTGCACATGAAGAGGCTGCCACAATTGAGATTGGTCCCAATGATGAGCTTGCATCCATAACCCGCAAGCTCATATCACTATACTTTATGGGATTCAAGACTATACACATAAAGCCAAAGATCAACAGACTGCGGCCAAACCAGCGCCTGCATATCAAAGAGTCTGTAAGAAGGATATTGATGGGGTCAGAGATAGTATCTGACTCTTCATCAGTCATTACAGTACAGGTACTCATCAACCTTCTGGAGCTGACCGTTGAGGGCGCATTCAAGAGAATGGTACACCTTGCAAAATCAGTCTCCAAGGATGCCCTGCTGGCAGTACAGGAGAATAACAAGGAGCTGGCTGCCGAAGTCACCAACATGGATGATGAGATAGACCGGTTTGGCTTTTACATAATACGGCAGTTAAAGATAGCAATACAAAATGATCATATTCTAAAAGAGATAGGATTCAAAAACGCCCGGAGCTGTCTGGGGTACAGAATTCTTGTAAAATGTATTGAGCGGATGGGTGACCATGCCGTAATGATAGCCCAGGACGTCGTTGAGTTCGACAAAAAGATAGACCCTGAGGCAGTATCCATACTTCAGGAGATGAACACGTTTGCGCTCTCCGTACTAGATGATGCGTGCCTTGCGCTGTTCAAAGATGATTACAACCAGGCAGAAGCGACCATTATCAAGGCGACACAGATATCCGAGTTTGATCAGAGACTACATAGTATAACAGACAGCATCAGAGATAGTGAGATTGTGTTCAGAAGTAGGGAGATAGCAGATAACATTCGACGTATAGCAGAGTACTCTGTGGATATAGCAGAGATTGTACTGAATTTGAATATAGAAAAGACACTATACCAAAGGTAAGTTTATATAATGATTATTTTTGCCCGTACAACATATGTTAAATATGTAGAATTTAATGGTTTTCCTTGCACTAATCGTTTTTGAAAAGTTGTAGTTTATAATATGTATAAAAAAAATGACTGTATTCAGTGAAAATTTCTAATTCAATTTTAAATACCATGTAATTTTAATATATACACAAAGATGACATGTAAGGGAATATGCACAAGACACAAAGCCCAGAAACCAGTTGGTACCGGAAGGTATGCATCAGGTCAGCGCCGTTGCCAGATATGTGAGATCTTTATCAAATGGGAAGGTCTCTGGTGTCCATGTTGTGGCTACAGATTACGAACAAAGCCGAGGAATCTCAAGTACAAGGCCAAGTTACGTGCCAGAGTAGAGGCCGAAGCCGACTCAAAGGTAGAGTCTCTAGCACAGGTTTAGGGGTATTGAACCCTCCACAGAGGTTTGGAGAGAAGTCCATCTGTGTGGAGGGACGTACTTTTTCTTTACAGATGCTACGATTTCAGAATGGTTGTTTTGTATCGGTGTCCGAAGGTGAGGAGTGTCTAGGGGCAGTTGTTGCATCATTGTACAACAAGTCCGTATCCACCACTACCCAAGTAATACCCTCAAAGTCCGAATCATTGTTTATGCGGCTGGCAGCAGAACGACTAGCTACTAGGTTAAACGGGATAGTACTGCTATCGGTAAGTGTACAGAACATATCAGTAGAGGTGGCAAAAGGTATTATGAGTGAGCTCGATATGATGGCATTATGAGTGATGATATCCGGGAATATCTAGACGATATAGACAGGATGGGGTTATTGCACAGAATAAAACGCAGTGTCTCTGTGCAGTATGAAATTGCCGCACTGACGGCGCAAACAAAGAAGGCTCTATTGTTTGAGAATATAGACGGTCATGATGACTGCCGGTTAGTGACCAACATTGTGGGGGATAGGCAGATGTTTGCGGCCGCACTGGGTGTTGGCAAGACGCAGATACACCACCGTATGATCAGTTCCATAGGTGCCACAGCGCCACCCGATGTGGGGGGAAGTGGTCATTTTATGGAGAATACCTACAAGAGTATAGATACGCTACCCATAGTTACACATTTTGAAAAGGAGTCTGGACCATTCATAACATCCTCAATAGTCTTCGCGTCAAACCCCGAGACAGGCCGACAAAACTCCTCGGTTCATAGAATGATGCCCATAGATGGCAGACATCTCTCAATTAGAATGGTGGAGGGGAGACATCTGCACCGATGTTATATGAATGCCAAGGAGCACGGCGAGGATTTGAGGGTGGCCATAGCAGTGGGGGTGCATCCTGCCATATTGATTGCGGGTGCATACCAGGCCGAATGGGGGGCCGAGGAGATGGGTATAGCAAACGTCATAGCTGGCGGCACATTAAGAATGTCCCCCCTAGAGTGGTCAGGCCTTCATGTGCCAGAGAAGACAGAGATAGTGATGCAGGGCCGCATACTACAGGATGTAATGCATGAAGAGTGGATGGTGGAGATGCTACAGACATACGACTACAAGAGAGAGCAGCCTGTATTTGAGGTTGAATCCCTGCATACAAGGGATAGCCCGATATATCATGACATATTGTCTGGATACGCAGAGCATCGGCTGCTGATGGGCATGCCTGTGGAGTCAAAGATAAACGGCGCACTACAGGATACGGTGGCGACATCGGCATCCCTAAGTAATGGTGGTTGCAACTGGCTACATGCCATAGTAGGCATAAAAAAGAAGAGTGAACGTGATGCACCAGAGATAATTGAAAAGACATTCTCCGCGCACAGGTCTCTAAAGTATGTAATAGTAGTAGATGATGATATAGATATCAATGATGCCGAAGCTGTAGAGTATGCACTGGCCACCCGATTTCAGGCGGACAGGGATATTATAATTAAGCAGAATGTGCGGGGTTCAAGCCTGGATCCGTCCAGTGATCAGGAAAATCTAAAGACGGCCAAAATGGGCATAGATGCAACAAGGCCTCTAGACAAGCGGCCTGAAGGCTTTGAGCTTGCCCGCATACCAAACATCAAGAATATACGTTTGTCCGAGTATATACGCTAGAGAGCATACGTGTCGCACTGAATAATCAATGTATGACAAGACAGTGAAATGTTATGCCAACATCATGCGGTCATTAGGGGACCGTAGCGCGTATGGTTGGTATACACCACGTCCGTCGGGGACGCACAGACCGGTACACTAAAATCCCGCAGGCAGAAAACATATGTGTAAATCTGGGGCGTGGTTGCTAGCCAAGATAACCCCTAATCCTCCAACGTAGCCAGGCGTGATTCAGTAGATGGAAATGTGCGCATGGGGTGCGTCCAGATGTGATGAAATTACAT
>VXON01000030.1 GCA_009840065.1 Cenarchaeum sp. SB0662_bin_33
AATGTAATTTCATCACATCTGGACGCACCCCATGCGCACATTTCCATCTACTGTACAGCCCCAACAATTTTTAAATGGTTCGCACTACCAGTATCATGCAGCCATATTTTTTGGCGAGTATTGCTCTAATTACAATGATGCTAGTATTCGCCATCACGCAGTTAGAGGTAACAGAGACCCACCTCATGCCATACCTTGAAAAGAGCGTGCCGTATATTGGTGCAGTGCCCACCACGGAGGGATTGGATGGGAACGGTATTTTAGTGGCGGTCATTGACACGGGGATAGACTACACTCATCCGGATATGCTGGGATTCGGTCAGAATGGCAAGGTGGTGGGGGGCTTTAATTTCATCAATCCCAACCAGCTGCCCATAGACACCAACGGGCATGGAACGCAGGTTGCTGGTATAATTGCTGCGGATGGGGGCACAAACGGTGTCGCGCCCGCCGTACGTCTGTTATCATACAAGGTATCCGAGGATGGGGAAGGGGTAAGGTCGGAGCTGATCGTCAGCTCAATACAGAGAGCAATCGAGGATGGTGCCGATATAATCAACATCAGTCTAGGCGTAAATAAAACCAATGATGCCATAGACGGGGCAATAGCCGAGGCGGTGGAGAGGGGCGTAATAGTGGTCGTTGCAGCCGGCAACGATGGTGCCCAGCAAAGTTCCATAGGCAGTCCAGGACGCAGCCCACCGGCAATAACCGTAGGTGCCACATATAACAACCTTACATCTAGCAGCGTGGCCATACTAAACATTAACGATGTCCCGTATGTGGCCATACCCATGGTTGGCTCGGCCGTACCCCCGGACCCGATTGAATCACGTATAGTATACGCCGGATATGCAAGGGAGAGTGATTTTAATGGATTAGATGTGACCGATGCCGTCGTGTTAGCAGAGCGGGGAAGTGACAAGCCTGGTGAGCTGCTATACTTTTCCATAAAGGAGAAGAATGCTGCCGATGCGGGGGCGGCGGCCATAATCATATTCAATAATAAGGAGGGAATGTATTACGGCGAGCTCATACACAACTATACAGAGCCCGGATACACACCACGAATACCGGCAGTATCAATGAGTAATAAGGATGGATTAAAGATAATCAACCTTCTGCCTGATGCAGAGGCCCATCTGATGTTCCTGCATGACCCAGATCATGTAGCGCCGTTTAGCTCCCGGGGACCCACACTTCCCTTTATCAAGCCTGACATGATGGCGCCGGGCGTACACATTAACACCACCACGCTGTCCGGTGGATATCAGGCAGTCTCCGGAACCAGTTACGCCACGCCTCATGTCACAGGCGCCGTTGCGCTGCTGCTTCAGCAGCACCCATCACTAACCATAGAAGAGATACGCTCCATACTTACAAGTACGTCTTCAAGTGTAATAGGCCAGGAGGGTTCATGGGAGGACCCACATAATGCGGGTTCCGGCCGCCTTGATGTTCAGGCAGCTCTGGCTACCGATTTAGTAGTATATCCATCCATATTATCTGCCAGCATAACGCCACTACAACGTACAGACACAATTCCGGTACACCTTCGGACCATATCGGGAGATACATTGGAGAGGGTATCTATACATGTTGAGCCGGATAATGGATACATAACGCATGAAATAACCAATGATACGGTAATCATAACCGTAGATGAAAGACTACAGGCCGATGCCCGTTTGACCCTGACTTACAACAACATATCACATGTAATACCCATAAAGGTCCACCACAGTAATGGAACCATACATGCGACGCAGGAGAACGGAGGACTAAACATGGAAGTGTCCTATCCGGAGAAGTGGGATTTTGCAAAGATAACACTCAGCAGTCGTAGTGGAGAGACCTATGAGACATCCGTAACTCCCAGCAGGGGCTCGTTTGTGAAGGTTTTTGATAGTGGAATATATAATATGCAGGCCGAAATCTCCGTAGGGACGCAGAGCTACACTGCATACGACTCCATACTAGTCGATGCAGTCAGTGAGAATAAAACAATATGGTACGACATAATTATACCGTGGAGACAGGTAATCATAATAGCCGTCCTGTCGGGAATACTAGGGGTTTTTGTGGTGTTTGTTCCTAGAAGGTCCCGCGTCTTTAATGTCTGATGATATATCCTTGAATTTTGCAAAGTTGGCTATGAACTTGCCTGCCAGGCGGTTGGCCTGCTTTTCATATGCACCCTTATCCGACCAAGTTGCTTTGGGATCCAAGAGCTCGTCGGGAACTCCGGGACAGGTAATTGGAACACTAAGATTGAATATTGGGTCGTGACGGTATTTTACATTTTTTATATCGCCGTTCAGTGCAGCAGTAACCATGGCCCTGCTATACTGTATGGATATTCTCCGGCCAACGCCATATGCTCCTCCGGACCAGCCTGTATTTATCAAATACACCTCGGTGTTGTGTTCGGTTATCTTTGCAGCCAGCATCTCGGCATATAGCTTGGCGGGGAGGGGCATGAACGGTGCTCCAAAACATTCCGAGAATACAGATGTGGGTTTCTTTACACCTTGCTCTGTACCCGCCAGCTTGCTGGTATAACCTGACATAAAATGATACATCGCCCCCTCCCGGGTCAGTTTTGATATAGGGGGCAATACGCCCTTGGCATCTGCAGTTAAAAATATTATAACAGTGGGGTGACCGCCCATGCTGGGTATCACTGCGCCGGGTATGTGGTGTAGTGGATATGCCACTCTTGTGTTCTCGGTAATGGAATTATCATTAAAGTCTGGATTACCATCAGAGTCTACAATTACATTCTCAAGTATTGCACCATCCCTAATGGCATTCCATATCTGGGGTTCGTGTTCATGCGTGAGATTAATACACTTTGCGTAACAGCCACCCTCAAAATTAAACACCCCGTTATCAGACCAACCATGCTCATCATCACCTATGAGGATACGGTTGTGGTCTGCAGACAGCGTGGTCTTTCCAGTACCAGATAGTCCAAAGAAGAGTGCCGTATGATTATTCTCATCAGTGTTTGCAGAGCAGTGCATAGGAAATACTCCCCTCATGGGTAATAGAAAGTTCATAACGGAAAACATTGATTTTTTGAGTTCGCCGGCGTATCGAGTGCCGGATATGAGCACTATCTTTTGTGATAGATTTATCAGTATGAATACATCCTTTCTGGTACCATCAATCTCTGGAATTACCTTAAAGTCATTTAGTGAGATTATTGTAAATTCGGGTTCGTGTTCTGCCAGCTCTTCCTTAGAGGGTTCAATAAACAGACGGCTGGAAAAGAGACTCTGCCATGCATGATCAGTTATTGCTCGAATTTTAAGGCGGTGCTGCGGGTCTGCACCAACAAACCCATCAAAGACATACATGTCCTTGCCGGCTATATGGGATTTCATCCGGTTTAGTATCTTGTTGAACGCATCGGTCTGAAACTTGTGGTTTATCTTGTTCCAATCTACCGTATCTTTTGTGACATCATCAAACACTATAAAGCGATCCTGGGGGGCACGGCCGGTAAACCTATCCGTCCGTACTGCCACTGCACCTGCCTTAGTACGAACACCATCGCCATTCTTTATGGATGTCTCAGTGAGATACTCAGTGGGCATGTTGTGAAATACTGTGCCCGGTCTAAGACCAAATGCCGTCATCTGAGACCAGAGTCTCTTTGACAGTACGTCGTCGTCTCTAGAATTCACCATTTAAACACACATCTCTTCATAGGTGATCCGATCCGGATAAATATTCCTTATTATCTCTTTGCAATGTGGACTCCTCCAGATTATACGGTCACGTTATATATAATGATCAAAGTAGATATGGAATAGTCCCCAACAACTACAGTATTTGGTCTGTATTCGCACATGGCACGACCACGTCAGAGACCGCCGGCTGCTTGCAATACAAGCATACAGGGCAGTATTACATCATCTAGTATGCCCTAGCCCTCCCGGCGGTAAGGCTGGTCCACCTGTGCAGAAATCTATTCTCGGGAGAGTTAAAATCAGATTTGGAGAATATTGTTTTTTTTTTTGCATGTTATATCACTGCTATATCATAGAAATATGCCAGATTTTCCTGATTTAATGTGTGTGAAAAAAATATGTACTAATATTAAAAAACTTGTCAGGGTATTCATATTGTCGAGGTAGGATTACACAGAATTATTTTGTGGTGGAACTTATTATTTATTTTTCAAGCTATTATTTTATTAAATATAATTCAAGTGGGATGACATCAAATATGTCTAGATGATTTGTGTCGATTTTTTACTGTAATAAACTGTCAAACAGATAAAAATTAGATAGAATGGGACGGTATATGACACGAACCAAGTTCTTTGCACGATGCAATTAAGCAAAATCAAACTGGTAGGCACCTTATTTTATAATAAATAACAAAATTCATATAGTGTGCCCCTCATTTATAATAGTATAATGACGTGTTTGTACGTTGATCAAATTATAAAAAATACATC
>VXON01000029.1 GCA_009840065.1 Cenarchaeum sp. SB0662_bin_33
ATGGATGACTCAAAGTTAACTTCCACAATAGCCCAAGCCGACTCTACGGTGATTATTCCTTCTGCGCCATACTCTTGTATGTTATTGCTAACTACATTCTGGTACTGTGTACCGGCATCCGTAGTTATTGTCATTGAACTCTTTAGTGGTATGGATGCTCCCCCATAAAAGGCAGCCCTTCCGGGCATTGCAATATCCTCTGTAGAGTACTGTCCGGCCCCAATTATCTGCCCATCTCCATACAACTCATACGATATGGACGGCACGGTGAAAGTCTTGTCAGTGGGGTTGGTCACTAAAAACACCACCTGCACGGTTGCGGTATTTTGTATGTTGTTAATATTGGTAACCTGAACACTCTCCAATTCAATCCCTACTTGTTCCAAGAATGGATTGTCCAAACTACTATAATATACAATTCCACCCATGAGTGCTAGCATGGCAGCTATGGCAGCATACACGGTCATCTTACTTTGTAGCATCATAACTATACAGTGGTATTGTTTACCTAAATAGCTTCAGGTTTCTCCGGTCGTGTTGGAGGTCTTTTAAACACGTTGATAATATGGTCCACATGTAGTTTATTTTTTACACACCTACATCTTTACACGTATATTATTCCGAACCTTGAGATGATATAATGGATTTTACAGAGGAGGAAAAGAGTGGCCTGTACAAAGCCATACATACCCGCCGGGATGTTAGATCCCACTTTACAAAAAAACCCATACCTACTAATATACTGGCTCGCATACTGCACGCGGCGCATCATGCACCATCGGTAGGTTTTTCACAACCATGGAATTTCATTTTAATTAAAAGTACAGAAACCCGCGAGGCAATAAAAGGGTCGTTCCAGCAGGAGAAAGAGAGAACCGCCGACATGGTAGAGGAGCCGCGTCGCTCCCAGTATGTGCGACTAAAACTGGAGGGCATAATGGAGTCGTATCTCAATATATGTGTCACATATGATCCCACCCGGTTTGGGCCATTTGTCATAGGGCGGGAGAGTATTCCCCAAACTGGGATATATAGTGTCTGCTGCGCAATACAAAATTTGTGGTTGGCGGCCCGTACCGAGGGCGTGGGTCTTGGTTGGGTTAGCATATTATCCAATGATACAATCAAAAGGCATCTAGAACTACCATCATATGTTGAACCGGTAGCATATCTATGTCTAGGTTACGTGGATGAGTTTTCCACAAAACCGGATTTGGAGTCGGCTGGCTGGCTGCCCCGCATGAATCTTAAAAACGTAATAAATTATGAAATATGGAACGGTAAATCCAACATACAATGGAGCGAACTTGATAAAACCCTAGGGGATCCAGAGTACGCTTAAATTAATACAAAAAAAATATTCGATGGGCTTGTGGCGCAGTATGGATAGCGCGGTAGCCTCCTAAGTTACAGGTCGAGGGATCGAAGCCCTTCAAGCCCGCCTCAAATATCCATGTTTAATTAACCAGTCCAGAATTGCGGCCATGGCTAGGCAGCTGTCCCTATTATAAGTCACTATGTAATCTAGACAAGCCCGCCTTGTCACATCCTGAATATACCTTGTGTACATTAGAACCCCCTTCCCCCACTCGGCATCTGCATCACTCCACTTAAACCCAACCCATTCAGAGACCAGTTTGAGCCTGTCTCTATACGTGGGAAATGCGACAGTACCATTCGCTAGACTCTGTAGGTTGATCATGGGAACCTGAATATCTGTGTCGTCTTGTTTTTGAGCTAATTTTGTGATGGGAGTCTCACCATCACTGCCCCAATAATATATCTCAAAATCACTAATATCCTTTAGACGTAGTAAAAATTTTGATAATAGTTTATGATGTTGGCCGGGCCCCTCGACCACAAATGGTAGATATTCTTCTGACTCCTTATTACGAATCAACATGCCCAACATATATGGCTCTCCATTCAGACCTTCATCAAGCCTTAGAAATATGGCATTTGCTGTAGATGAGATGGGTGCCGCATCCCTAAAACCTACCACATCTCCTGTCTTTAATGCGGTAGCCTTTGTAATGCAATAATACGCTATTTCGGGCTTTATTTTGAGTTTTATCAGCCCCTCTGCATTATAATTTAGTAGTTTTGTTATTGTATTGATGCCGTTCTGTTCTAGTGTCCGCCGTGTACTGTCTTCCATTCTACTAATTAATGAGAGGTCATCATTATGCATGGCAGTTTTATCACAATAATTACTCCATGGAAAGATGCCCCGTCCATATAATGCGGGCGGCATGAAGCCTTCCTTTATTTTAATAATTTTTGTTAATATGTCGGCAAGATCTTCCCTGTATAATTCATAACTATACTCCATATCATCACCAGCACCATTTAACAGGTGAAATATGTCAGGTATATGCCCCTGTATCTCACCCAGCATCATGTTGTAGAATGCAGCCTGCATGATATGCCCCCGCTTTATCTTCCTTGATGATTTTATCTCTTTTATTATATAGTGGTATTCACCAAAATCTGACTCTCCCACCCGTCGCTCCAAAATATCCGGACTACCATGCATTCCCCAAGGCAAGAAACATAACTGTGGTTCTAGGAGACTCTCCACACCATCGTACATGCGCCGTAATGCCTTCTGGAGGTTTCTGGCTCGGGTTTTATCTGGATTTCTTTGTGTATGGTATGTCTGTTTTTTGCGTATGTGTTTCTTGTGCGGCACATCGGGATATTTTTTATTTAAAAGCCTATCCTCATAGTCATGACCATGTCTTGTAAAGAGATCCTGACTATAGTCGTAAGGATCCATCTCGGAGTGGTCTACAAAGTTTTTGCAGTATAATGAAAAAGGAGATTTTATAAATAATGCAACATCCGAACCTGATATGCGGTATATGGATGCATCCTTAGTACATCTTACAAGCGTATTTTTAATATCATAATGCATTACACACTAAATTATCACTTACCAATAAATTTGCATTTATTGATATTTAAAAAAAGACTTTAGTTTAAATAGATGACAACATATACTAGACGCATGAAAGTTGTGGTAATATCGGCCAGCCCACGTGTAAACTCTGTAACCCAAATACCAATGAAGTTTGTTTATGAACATATTTTATCTACTAATATGGAGGTTGAACTTATCAATCTGGCCGAACATAATATTGAGTGTTTTAGGGGATTTGGCGTACAGTATAACGAGGACACATTAAGGGCGGCCAAATTGATCACCGACGCTGATATCTGGATTGTGGGTACCCCCATTTACAACTCATTTTTTAGTGGTGCTCTCAAAAATCTATTTGAATACGTAAACTACAAGTCCACGGCAGGCAAGGTGGCTGGAATAGCCATTTTGGCATCAGGAAATATAGGCTTTACTGATGTTCAAACTTTACTTACACAGTTACTGAATTACTTTCAGGTAATAACAAATCCAAAGGCGGTATACATGACTACGAAGGATATAGTAAATGGTGTTGTTGATGAGACTACACAAGATAGACTCAAACAGATGGTTGATGATACACTACTGCTTGCCCACAAGGTGAGGGAGACTTAACCGACCCTACAGAATTGTGTGATTGCAAATGTCATTATGGCGGCGCCCATAGCTGCCCAAGTTGTAAAAGAAACCATGGTTTAAAATGTTGCCACTAATCTGATGCTAGGGCCCGCAACCGGGCAAGCTCAGTCTGTATTAACTCTATCTCAACACGCGTCTTTAGTGCGGATATCTGTTTCTGCAACTTCTCTATCTGCTCGTCTTTTAGCTTTACATCCTTCTTTAGACTGTCCAACTCCTTACTCAGATCCTCCCGGGCAGTCTCCATAGACCTTCCGTTATTTTGCACTGTTATTTGGCTGTGCGCTGTTTCTGTAGACTGGCCCTGACCGTGCATGTAGTCAGTACTCATCTGGGCGAGCCAGAGCACAATGACTAGGAACCATGATATGGGTACTGCCATTATAAAGACAAAGTCCAATACAGGCGCAAATCCGTTGAACCACACCCACAACACTGTCAGCACAGCAGCAAAAACTCCTGTCACCATTGTCGCTAGGTGGTTCTTTAGATACCCCATTAAAAAAATCCACCACATAGTGATTTATAATAGTAATGCATCATACCAAAAATTAGTAGATTTATAGTGTATCCCTACAACATTTTATATTAATAATTATGATCATACATAAAATTTAATAAGTGTAAATACTATGAGCTCTGCGAGACTCCCTCTTCCAATTCTTTTATTCTCTTCTGTAGTTATCCTTTTGCACAATCTCCTCCCTCAAATGGGCAATCACCGTTTCATGCTCCGTAATCACCTTTTCCTGCGCATTAAACTTTTTGTCCAAAAACCCTACTGATATAGTGATATTGATTGAAGTTTATATATTCAGTGATCTTTTTTATTAAAATATACTTAGATAATATAAGAAAATCGATAGTGGTGTTATACTAAGGAGGAATTCAAAACCAA
>VXON01000006.1 GCA_009840065.1 Cenarchaeum sp. SB0662_bin_33
TGGATGCCATATTGGCCTAACCTAATGCCAACTTCAAAAAGCAAAACACTTTCAAGGAATTAGGGTTTGGTGCATTGGTATTAAGATGAAGCCCCTAGTCCCGTAGTATTTAATTTGGTTACATACATGCGGAATACATGGGCCATGCCATAAAGACTGATTCACTCTCAAAGAGTTTTGGGGATATACAGTCCGTGGATGAGATAACGATAGATGTGGAGCAGTCCGAGGTGTATGGCTTTTTGGGCTCCAATGGGGCAGGAAAGAGTACCACAATGAAGATGCTGACCACGTTGTTGCGGCCTACATCAGGCTCGGCGCGTGTGGCCGGATACGACGTAGCGACCCAGCCGTCCAGTGTTCGAGAGAATATAGGGTTTGTACAGCAAGAGAGCGCCATAGACGAGTATCTGACCGGACGCGAGAATCTCATACTACAGGCCCGACTGAGCCGCCTTGATTCAGGGTTGGCAAGGCGGCGCATAGAGGAGCTGATGGAGACTACAGGACTATCAGACCGGCAGCACGATGCCACAGTTACGTATTCGGGCGGCATGAAGAAGCGTCTTGATATAGCGGCAGGACTGCTTCACAGGCCGGCCATACTCTTTTTGGATGAGCCCACCGTTGGTCTGGACATACAGACTCGCCATCGCATATGGGAGCACATACATACCATGCACAAGGAGTACGGCATGACCGTCTTTATATCAACACACTACATGGAGGAGGCCGATATGCTTTGTGACAGGGTATGCATCATAGACCAGGGCAAGGTAAAGGCTGTGGGAAGGCCCAGTCAGATGAAAGATAATCTGGAAAAGGAGGTCATACAGATGCGCTCAGATAATGCGGTTTTACTGTCCGATGGAATATCAGAGATTGCCGGCATACAGAGTGTACAATGTACCGGTGATACGCTACAGATACATGTCAGTGATGGTCCAAAGACCATGCCCATGATATTTCAGAGGGCCCAATCACTAGACATACAGATACTGTCCGTATCAATGACAGGTCCCACATTGGATGATGTATACATATCGCATACGGGACACCAGATACGCGAACAGGGCCCCGAACCCCGTCGCAAGAGGAGATGGTAATGCGTAGTTTTGTTGCGGACACATATGCCATATTCTGGCGGGAGATGATGCGATATCGCAAATCAAAGAGTGGTGTTCTCATACGACTGATACAGCCAGCAGTCTGGATTGTGGTAATAGGGCATACCTTTTCCGGGACAAAGCCCCTGATACAGGCGGCGGGTTTTGATGGGGAGTATATCGAGTTTATGGCACCCGGAGTTATTGTATTGACAGCCATATTTACCAGTATCTTTGGAGGTGTCAACACGTTATGGGACCGCCGGTACGGCTTTATGAACAAGGCCCTTGTCTCACCCATATTCAGATCATCGTTGGCTTTAGGCAAGATGCTGGCTATAGCAATAGTGGCAACGCTACAGGCCTCGCTGATTATTGCAATATCGCTAATTATTGGTGTCAGTTTTGTTGATTATGCAATGATCATTCCCATTATGGCCATCATAACTCTATTCTCGCTGGGGTTTTCAGGCGTGTCGGTGATTGTGGCAGCAACGGCCAAGTCGCAGGAGGCATTCTGGGGGATAATCAACTTTCTAGGAATGCCTCTCTTCATGATAAGTCCTGCACTCTTCCCGCTGGAGCTGATGCCGGATTGGCTGGCATCATTGGCCCAGATAAACCCCGCAACCTATACGATTCTGCTGATTCGTGAGATGATGACCGGTGTCGAGTCGGGCATACCAATATCTCTAAGTTTAGGCATACTAGGTGCATTTGTAGGTGTAACAATACTGATAGCCGGCTGGACTTTTACCAAGGACGTCACAAGGCCGTTCTGATGAGTTGGAATCATAAACTAAATTCTAAGAGTAAAGTTTGCCCAACCTCGACTGGCTTGTATATGGTTATTACACTAGCCTGTTATGATGCGCAAATTATAAGCATCCCTTTTGTTGAAGATGTATTATGGATATTACATTAAGGGTAAGGCCGGAGAAGTTTCATCATAAAGAGGCCATAGAGGGGGAGATAGCAGTGTCGTATCAGGGCCGCTACGACGGCATAGTCATCAATGCGCAGGTGCTGGACTCAAACCAGCACATTACATATACATCGTATAATGACAAAGAAATATCTAGTATAGCACGACTGTTCATACCACATAACGAGATTACAGATAACTCTGTCAAATTCAAGGCAGAGGCCAAGTTTGAGGCTGACCGCAGCCATGAAATAAAGTTTCGAGCATCCATAATAGAACAGCACAAGGAGGTGGATAGTGTTATTGTGTTTGTCGAGTATGTGTCCTGAACTTTAACGGTTCATTCTTCCCAATGTATAGTAAACAGATGAAGAAATTCCCGATGCCGTTATAGTTGTGTTGTTAATGCGCAATGATAACAGTCTGAATCTAGTCATACATTACAACATCGCCAACTGCTAATGATAGAATTCCAAATATTAGCAGCGGCAGAAAGAGTAGTATTCCCAACAGTAGGCAGTTTTTGGCTTTGTCTAGGTCATCATATCTAATGGAAAAGAATGACACAAGTCCTCCGGGCAGGTTGAACAGTAGTGGCAGTATGTACCAAAATCTGCTTCTGTACCGGTTAGCAGCATGATCCTGGACGAACAACCATTTTATGCCATCTTTACCCTTGCGTAGATATTGCATCATATGTGCATATTGTGTGATATTGATATTTAAATCTCGCTAGGTATGATTTACATATCAGGTCATAATTGGACCCATCACTAGCTTTGTAATTTGTTCACCGTGTCGGCCAGGCCGTCTTTGAACTGCTCATGCACGAATTTGTGTATCTCAGATATTGTATTGTTTGAGACTGTAGTGGGAGTGCAGAGAAGTTTTACCAAGTCAGGGCCTAGGGCAATCCTAGCCGCAAATGCCGGAATAGCCCTGGGCCGGCCCACCTTCAGCAGTGTGGCGGCATGCTCTAAAAACTCCCTAAAGGTAACCTGTTCAGAACTTGCCACGACATATAGTGGGCGCGACAGGCCATTCTCATATACGGATAGTATACTCCCTACAGCATCATCCACACTTAGGAACGCCTTTTGGTAGTTGCCACCGCCCGGCATCAGGAATGGGTTGTTGTGTTGTAGTTTGTCTACTATGATATTCTTAAACCAGCCTCCGGGCCCATACACATCACCAAGAACTACAGCACTAAAACCAATGCCCGCATCCCTGCATCGTTCCTGTAGATATTTGTGGGATTCTAGGCGCATACGCGCAAAATTAGTGTCAGGATCATACGGCGTAGACTCATCTATGACTCCTTTGACCTTGCCGTATATACCTAGTCCGGACACATATACCACGGATTTAGTTTTATCAGATATGGCATTCCAGAGATTTTTAACACCATCCACGTTCACAGCACGGAGTTTTTTGATATCGCGCTCCAATGGTGTCATGGAGCCCAAGTGAAATACGCAGTCGAACATGTTACTGCCAACTGAGAGTGACGAATCAGTCAGGTCACCACATATTACATTTGGCATAACAGACGCACGCCTTTCCAATCCATACGCGTCATATCCAGCCTGCCGGCACCTCTGAATCAGATTACTTCCTATAAAACCTGACGAGCCTGTTATGAGTAATTTTTTCATCCATATACAATATGTTCGATGTATCATAAAGGTATGCTGAACTGTCGCATATAGTGCGCAATGTGTATTTGTATCAAGTATGACCGCGGCATGGTTGTAACAATCAAAATATAACACGAGGCAATAGCTGCCCGCATCAACATATCAGACTCTAGTTTAGAATCTCTGTTTTGTCACGACCAGCTCGCCAGTCATCCATGGGTGTGGAATGCAAAAGTAGCCGGTCTCGGCATTCTCCGTAAAGAGAAACTCGTAGGATTCACCAGGCATTATGACACCATCACTGCCAAACTCACCGCTGTATGAGTCCTCAAGGCGATGATCAGGAGTTACGGTGTGCGCAGTATCATCAATATTCTCCCATATTACATGATTATCTATTCCAAGTTGTATGTTAAGTTGTTTTGGAACAAAGTTGGCCTGCTGATTGGCATCAGAGGAACCCAAAATCATCTCCACCTTTGTTTGGGTTACAGGGTGCAGTATGTGTTCATCAACGCTTGGTTTTAGCAGACTCTCTGGAAGATAGAATGTCTGATAAAACACCAAGCTGGCAGCCACCCCGACAATGACCGTAATCAGCCCTATGCCATATGCAGGGCTAGTAGCATTTACCTGGCTCACATAGATACTCGCTTATAATGCAATATAATCTTTATAGAAAGTATGGCGTATGGTCATGTCAGCATGATATTCATGGGTAGAAAGTAGTATTTTGGAAAGTGTTTTGCTTTTTGAAGTTGGGCGCTCGGTTGGATACATCTGTAA
>VXON01000185.1 GCA_009840065.1 Cenarchaeum sp. SB0662_bin_33
CATCAAAACCGTTCCGGGGGACTTCGGGGGCGGCTGGGGGCGGTTCCAGTTTAAAGCGAGCGCCATCAGGTGTCTCCAGTGTATCGTACAAGGGATTAAATGACAGGCATCCACCCAGTGCCATAGCAATAACCATCTCCGGACTTCCTATGAAGTTGAGTGTGTTTCTGCGGCCGTCATTTCTTCCTGGAAAGTTGCGGTTAAATGATGTGATTATCGAGTTTGTCTCGTCTGGTTTCAGTTCGGGCCGGCTCCATTGTCCAATGCAGGGGCCGCATGCATTGGCCAGTACCGTGGCGCCTATGTCCATCAGGGACTGCATCTGGCCATCGCGCTGTATTGTAGACCTTATCTGTTCGGAGCCCGGCGTTACAAGTAACGGTACCTTGGATTTTACTCCCCGGGCGCTAGCTTGTCTGGCTATGCTGGCAGCCCTGGACATATCCTCGTATGAGGAGTTGGTACAGCTGCCAACCAGTGCAACGGATATCGCATCGGCATACTCGCCCCGGGCAACATCATCAGATAGTGAGGATATGGGCCTTGTAAGGTCCGGAGTGTGCGGACCGGCGATGTGCGGTTCAAGTTCAGATAGGTCGATATGAATTACCCGGTGGTAGTATGTGGACGGATTATCTTCAACCTCCGAATCTGGCATCAGTATGTCACGGTTCTGGTTTGCCAGGTCCGCGAGGTCTGCGCGGCCCGTAGACCTCAGATAGGTCTCCATTCGGGAGTCATATGGGAATATCGAGCATGTGGCGCCCATCTCGGCGCCCATGTTTGTGATGGTTGCCTTCCCGGTGCAGCTTATGCTAGATACGCCGGGCCCAAAGTACTCCACTATGGCATTGGTACCGCCGGAGACGGTCAGTTTTTCGAGTACCTTTAGTATTACATCCTTGGGGGATGCCCATGACTGCAGCTTCCCTGTCAGGCATACCCCTATTCTGTGGGGGTATAGTACCTCCCATGGAAGGCCGGCCATTACTTCGGCAGCATCCACGCCGCCCACGCCTACAGCAATCATTCCCAGACCTCCGGCATTGGGCGTATGAGAGTCGGTACCAATCATAAGACCACCGGGAAACGCATAGTTTTCCAGCACCACCTGATGTATTATTCCCGCCCCCGGCTTCCAAAAACCACACCCATACCTAGCAGCGGCAGACTGCAGAAACCTAAAGACCTCATCATTCTCGTTTAGAGACACCTTCATGTCCGAATTACTATCGGTTCTGGCCCGAATCAGATGATCACAGTGAACCGTCACGGGTAGTACCACCCTGTCCAGGCCCGCCTGCATGAACTGGAGCATCACCATCTGGCCGGTGACATCCTGTAGGGCCACCCGGTCTGGCCTCAGACGCAGATAGTTATGTTTATCATCCAGATTAGAGTCGGGCACATCTATCATATGACCGCAGAGTATCTTTTCGGTAAGCGTCAGTGGCCTGTCTACTATATCCTGGTATAACTTTGCATTCCTGCGTATGACATCATACGAGGCGCATACCATCTCCGGGGTACTTGCAATCTCCATGACTACATGTGTATATAATCAAATTTAACATTTGATATTGAATTTTTTGTGGATGCCAAAGGGGACCGCAGACTACTTAGACTCTACACAAATGTGATGCCATACGGACCTGACCAAGTATGAGAATATCATCTGTAAGTAATTTGAATCCATATCCCACTGCTCGGGGTTGGTATGTAATTCTCCACTATCCATATGTGCCAAGTTTTTAGCAGAGACTTGTGCGCAAGTCCCACTGGCAGTATGCTGATGGGTAGTCTATGGCGTACACCGCCTCCGGCGGGGCCCCATACAGGGTATTGGTATACCTAGGCGGTCGGCCCACCGGAACCGGTTATATTCCATGATATGACCCTCCTTGGCGAACCGCTTTCTGTTGTCGTCACCGACAAACCTGTAGTATATTTGATGTCCTCGGGTCTCCGGCTCCGAATATTCCTTCTATTATATCGCTTAGAGCATATTTATTTGGGTTGAACAGTGTGGCAGCCTTTCTTCTGCTGGGTTTGGAACGGTTGACGGTATCCTTCCTCTACTTGCTGCCTGGTATCGCTCCCTTGGTAGTTTTGATCTAAATTATGTACACGATCAGTGTTAACCCGCCTGCCCTTCAGATGGAATTCGTGATGCCAGATATTATAAGGCAGCATGATGGTATCGTTGACATAGCATGGTGTTCCCACCGCAGACAGTACTATCTGTAGGCCCAAAATGGCTGCCATACGATACTACAAGTATGTCTTTTGGCGTGTCTGAACAAAATCCTGATGCTGGGAAAGTATTTTGCTTTTTGAAGTACCATAAACAACCAATGATTGCTATTCAATACCAAAAAATCGTTTAAAACACCCATGATTGGTAATAAAAACTATTAATTTTTCATTTAGCACACGCGTCATCATTTTTACGCATATCAAAAAGCAAAACACTCTCTAATGTTCGGGGATCATCTGGTCCGGCGGGCGCCGGTTCGGACATTTGACGAACTGCGCTGCTGCGGCGTTCGGGAGTATCGACGTGAGGAGGCGCCGCGTGCGCGGCGTGCGGTCGTTTCGGACCGGCCTTCGGAGGGGGGCAGACGGCTGGGCGCTTCTCTACTTGTCCTTTGTAACTGCATTTCTTGCCATCTTCTTCCTGCTGTTTGGTATGTCGGCTGAGATGTCCGCCAAGCGCCGCTACCAGGCAAAACACGGGACTGGCACGATGGCCTAACTGCCGGCGGGTATAACGATTGTAAAATACACCCCAACAGGGACTTGATGATACTGTTTACCCATGTCACTGGAATTACATGTATGAGTATACGGGAGCGGTTCGCCTACCGTCGGATATTATTCTCTCGCACCCCACGGCAAACATTTCCACATCTTCTCATGTTTAATTCTATTCTCATCCAACTGGCGGGATCTCGCTGCCTCCGACAACAATTCTTTGATGTGTTTTTGGCGTATTCGCTCGTGTTTGCCGGTGTAAGCTATCTTGGTCAGCAGGGCAAGCCGTTCCACAGTCAGGTCTCCGAGTTCATAGTGCAGTTTGTTGGCATATTCGTCCGGTGTTTCGCCTTTAGTCTGCTGCACCGTGATGCCAAGCGGGCGAAGGCAGGACTCATCAAATACGGCATAATCCATATTCGTGATATTTTCCCTATTAGCGGCAAGGGCCACGGCCACCCGTTGCTTGTCGGCGTGGTTGGAGACACTGAAGACTGATAGTCTACCATTTTTGGTCATGATATCACTGAGGGTGTCACTCTGAAGCTCATATTCATCAAGCCAATCTACTTCAGGATAGATGTACCATCGACCTTGCCTGGTGGTTCTCAGGAATTCCTTCATCTGCCATCTTGCAACTGCGCCAGCACATCCTTGAAGTTTTGCCGCAGCTGCTCGTGCCGCTCGCGGTCGATTGCCCTTTGAAGACTCTCGATGGCTGCCGGATCGTCCATGGCCTCTATTCCGATGGATGCAGCATCCCGAATGCGCGCGTTGGGCGATTCAAGTGCTCCCACCAGTAGGGATAGACGGTGTCGATATGTTCTTTTGTCGTCCATATAGCCTATCTGTCTCAATGTCTCTTCTGCGACTTCTGCGTTCACGTCGGACGCGCTTATTATCCCCTCAAGTGCGCGAACCGCCGCAACGCCATGAACCTGAACGATGCGAATCAGGCCAGCGCCGAAGAAACTACTCATCCCATCCTCAAATATCTCGTCCCTGGCATCGAAGAACATCTTTTGTAGTATGTCTTCGAGGACCACTGTGCCAAGTGGATACTCAAGGGCTTTCTCCCAACTGGTGGCATTCTCACTCATTATCCGGTCAAACGCGGTCATTGAATTGACTGTTAAGAACAACCCAGAAAGGGTCAGACTTTTAGCGGAGTCACGTATATACTGTTCTACAATTTCAGTCTTAAACTTCTGTACGGGTATGGTTGTCAGACTTGGAGCGGAATCACGTATATGCTGTTCTACTTCTTCCAGCAGTTCCACGAATAGTGGTTTGTTTATTAATTCGGTGTTGTAGTGAGTTATAACGGCGCCAGCCCACCCGGTGCCACTAGCAATGTCTGTAATCATCGAGTATCGCGGTTGTGTTATAGGAGAGTCGTCGCTTGATGATGCCCGATACCTAGGACGAGACCAACGTGGTTGCGCCACATCTGCATCTGTACCAACAAATTCCGAATCATCCCACGAACCTCTCATGATAAAGAAAGATCTCATGGAATGTCACCGTTCTCGGCTATGCTTTGTCCATGATCCGCCAATTCTCGAAATATCTGGTATGCGCCGTCTCCTGCCATTACATCGCTCAGGAGAGGAGTGTTG
>VXON01000144.1 GCA_009840065.1 Cenarchaeum sp. SB0662_bin_33
AGTATGTTATTTTTGAACTAGTTATATCCTAAAATCACATTTCCATCTACTGATAAATGTTTGTATCATACAATATGGTACTATAACTAAATACGTTGTACTCTAATTTGATATTTAAGGGAACAGTATTGCTCAGGCTGCCGAGGGCAATATTAAATTAGATTTATACATTAATCTACTATAGCAAGTAGATTTTTGTGTAGTGGGCGCACCATTTTTATAAGTTCTCTGAACTACACATAAACTTTAAATATTGATAAATACTATAGAAAATGATGTCTGATGAGCAGAAAGCCAAGAGTTCTAGGTTGCGGCGACAAAGGGGTTACAACTGGGAAGATTTACTTGTGAAACGGTTTAATTGCGTAGACGGGTGGAGTGCATTCAGGCTAGGTTCCCCTAGTATTGGACTGCCTGATGTGCTGGCAGTAAACAATGATCAAAGTTCCATATTTGTAATAGAGGCCAAGTCAGGCTCAAAGACCAGCCTCTCGGTACCACCTAACCAGATAATACGGTGTCAGGAGTGGTGCAACACACTCAGGGCGTATCAAAAACGGCAGGTGGTATTGGCCTTTAAATTCTTATCAAAGAAACGCATAGGTACGGACAGATACAGATCCCGTACACTGCATGAGTATTACAAGATATGGGATCCTGCCATTGAGCCTAGTGTGTGTGTCTGTTCATATGATGGTGATGTATATACGCTCGCCGACAAAGTAAGAACGATCATACCACTAAAAGACTGCCAAATGCCCTTTCAGTCTCAATTAAATTTTTAAGAGATGTGCATCAAGTATACCTATTGAGCAGGGATTCAGAAGATTCCAAGGGTGAGATACAGCAGGATGAAGAGCCCGAATTTGATGAGGGTATACCCGAAGACCCAGACCCGGTAGAGGATGATGAGCCCATTGACTATGATGAGCCCATAACCGAGGAGTCGCCAAATGTAATAGTGGAAGAGGGAGATGCAGACAGTAATGTCAAGAGCTTGCTGTCTACTGTATCCGAATCCGAACCATCACACCGTCGCACAAAGTTTGAAGAGTTTGTGGACGAGCGGCTACTGGTGAGTACGGATGCCTTTGGTACCAAACAGATGAAGATCAAGGTTTTGGATGTATCTGATGAACACCCACCGGTGCAGTGGAGGTTTGGTGACCGGATAAAGATAACAAAGATACTGATCACTATAAAACACCTCTCCACACAAGAGGTGGAAGAGGGGGAATTTGATATAGAAGCCATAGAACGAGAGTTGGCAGAGAAACGCCACTATACATCGACGAATCGCTGGGTTCCAACCAGTGACATTAAGAACGGGTATGTTGTTGGAAACAGGCATACCTCCCTGATTAGCGATGCTGTGGCGCTTGATTACATAGTATTCTGAGTGGTATCTCAAGGAAAATTTACACGACATAATGTCACCGCAGACGCAGTATGTTTTTATGTTCTCTTAAACGATTAAAGATCATATCAAAACCTATATGTATACACAAAATGAGTAAACGTAATGATAGTAAAAGAGGTGGAAGTGAACGGTAGTTCTTACAAATTCACACTAACAGGCCAGGTTCTAAGTCAGGTTGACAAGCTCAAAAGTCTGTATGGGTTAGCATATGATGATCCTGAGGCGTTTGAGCAGATCAGCGCAGATATTGCAAATACTGTATCAGATATTGCTATTGCAATAGAACCCCCCGCTTCAGATAATGATTTAGATGGTGTGATTCAAGAGATAATTCGTACAGCAGATAATAGAAAGGCTGAGATAGATAACCAAATTACCCGTAAACGGAAACGCAAGGCATCAAGATAAAACCATAGTGTGTATGATAAATTTGTGGGAGTTCCTCTAGGCGGCACAAGCTCTACAAAAAACAGATTCTCCCCGCAAAGGCAAAGGATACCTCATGGCCACATGACTCTTCTCGCAAAGATAAAGAATTTCCAGATTTACCTTCAAAAATGGTCGCGAATCTGTGCGCTTTGATATTCCGCACACAAAATTTGTTCAAATTGACTGTAAAAAACTTGATAATGCGGATTTTCATAGTATATTGATGGATTGATGCGCAATTGTGATGTTTTGAATCAGTACGATCCACTTATTGCGCCCTTGCATGATTATGCCGGCAGATTCAGGAGTCCTGTCGCCGATTCCACTGTGTATCTACACATAATTGTCAGAGGAGCAATATATCAGTAAACCCTCACAGTTTATGCCTCCGACATACATGGCGAATCCAAGTTACACAAGTCAGATGTACCATATAGACAAAAACAACCGCAATATACGAAAATTTAGTGGTCATGTGTACCATAATGTGTCTTGTAAAAGCCCGGTTCCGGGCCGAGTGGATAAAAGGCCACAACCGTGCATCAAAAAACTGCACGGCAAACGCCAAGAGTAAGGGACATCTAGGCGTGGAGGGTTCTTTATATCCGACCACGACTAGTGTAATGGTCATATGAGGCGCCAAGCCAAATGTAAAACTCTGATATACGCAACTATATTACAAGGACAAATCCTTTGTTCTTTTGGGAGGAACCCAAAAAACAGCAGTGTGCTAGGGCCGTCGGGGCCATACAGGTGGTAAAACCCCTCAGCTAATGGTAAACATTATAGATTTTAACAGCTTTTAGGCATGATCCGGCCCTGACCCATCAGACTTGTGGGTGTCGGCGTAGCAACTACACCTTTTTGCGATATGCCTAGCACAGCCAACAAGGCGATGATCCTTGCAGCCACAGAGGATACATCTCATAATCTACAACTCCAAAAGTATCTCCCGTATCTTGACTGTTAAGTCTTTACTGCGCATTGCATCCAGTATCTTTAGGCGCAGATGCCTAATTCTTCCAGGATCATCCCCATATAATGGCTCCATTATATCCAACTCCCTCTCAAAGTAGTACTCGTTCAAAAATATGGACAGGGCCATCACAAGGCCCGGTACGTCGACATTTGGATAGTCACGGGGACTTATCTTGTTGACTATTACCTGCATTATACCCTTTGCCCGGAGCAGCTCCAGCCGAATGGTAGCTATATCGCCAGACTTGTCGTTCAGCTCGTTTATTATATTATATGATTCCTGTATTTTTTCCAGCATGCTCCGAAGATACTCTGTTCGTGTGACCATTATGTTATATGATGTATAGATTACAATCTAAAAGCCTAAGCCTATAATATAAGGTTCCTCCTACAAAGTTGGGTAATGGAAAGTGTTTTGCTTTTTGAAGTACCATAAACAACCAATGATTGCTATTCAATACCAAAAAATCGTTTAAAACACCCATTATTAAAAAACCATTAATTTTTAATTTGGCGCACGCGTCATCGTTTTTACGCACGATCAACTTCAAAAAGCAAAACACTTTCCATCACCCAACTTTGTGGGAGGAACCTAATATAACAACATTCAAGTATAAAACATAGCATATATACACCAGACACGGCATCTCCACATCTAAAGAATGGTCAGGCAGCATATTGCTGGAAAAACGCATCTGCCTTTAGGTGTAACCTCACAAGACTAAGCTTTTGACTCAAAGCTACGCCATGTCCTATAGCTTTACGGTTAACTCCTCGCCGTTTCCTATGGGGATGGTCACGGTTCTAACAGCAGGATTCTGGCGCACGGCCCCTGCAAACTTATCCATCAGATGAGCAAATTTTTTTGGATGCGTCATGTTGTCGGTGGCGATGAACCCCCCGGACCTGAGCATGGGCAATACCATGTCAAAGTAGAGTGGTATGTTCTCCTTGTCAGCATCAATGAGTACAAAGTCAAAGAATGAGTTGTATTCGGAGTTTAGTGACATCTCTTTTAGTACATCCTGTGCATTACCCGGCAGTATCTCTATACGTCCTTCAAGGCCGGCCCTTTTGAAATTTGTCTGGGCCCGACGCCTCTTATTTGAGTCTGCCTCAATAGTCATGACCCTGCCATCATTCATGGCTTCTGCCATCCACATTGTGGAGAAACCTGTCGATGTCCCGATCTCCAATACATTCTTTGCGCCCATCCCCCTCAGCAATATATTAAAGAGTATTCCAGTGTCCCACGTTATTGCAGACATCAGCTCTCCTACAGGTACGGTCACTGCGCGAGAGTTCTCAAGACGAGAGGCCTCATCCAGCTCTTTTAGTGTGATATAGACATGCCGGTCCACCCCATACAAAAGAGTAGTTTGTCTAATAGATGTTTTGTGCCTGGTCAGGCCATGCCTATTTTTCCAAAATGAGACTGCTTTCGCATATACCGCAGGACAAAAGTTCGTGAACATTTTCCGATCTTTGTTACTGAATGAAAACAG
>VXON01000209.1 GCA_009840065.1 Cenarchaeum sp. SB0662_bin_33
GTACCGCCCAACACGTTTTTGTTTTACACCACCTCGTATTGTAATCCATTACCAAAAATGCAAATGCAATCCACATCATGTGTTTATCTACCATTTAGTGGCAAGCCACCACCGTCTGCGTAAATCTGATTTCATGCATAGGTAAAATCTAACGTATCCGCATCAGAGGGGGCCTAGGTATGTACATTCACCCTCCCACCCTAGGCGTCATTAATCACGGAACATTAGAAAGTGTTTTACTTTTTGAATAGCCAATTCAATACCAAAAAATTGTTTAAAACCCACATGATTGGTAATAAAAACCATTAGTTTTTCATTTGGTACACGCGTCATCGTTTTTACGCACGATCAACTTCAAAAAGCAAAACACTCTCGAACATTAAATGTATAATAGTAAAGTAATATCCCCCTAGTTCTGCCTCTGCTGCTGGCTTGTCCCTCTAGACTTTTCGCCGACGGCGGCGCCAGCCCCCTCGTATCCGGCGCGGTAGGCCATCTCATACAGAGAGATGATACCAGTCATCTGTCCACTGGAGGCGGCTGCCTTGTAGTCTACATTCATCGCGGTCATGAACTTCTTCCGGTTGGCCGGATCCTCTCCGTAGCTGAGCAACGAATCCATGGTGCTGGCAAGCCTCTGCTGTAGTTCCAGATAGACCTCCTGAGGTATCTCTTTCCCGTCCACTTTGGGGGGAGGATCGTCTGACACCACTCTTCTCATCAACCGTGCACGGTTGGAATCCATTCCGCAAGCCGCCGCGAGGGCCTCCTCGTAACCTGACTCAAAGACAGATCCGTCGGAGTTGGCGTAGACGCTCAAGACCAATGCCATGTATACCCCCTCGAACACGTTGCCGGTTATCTCGTCAACTATCCTGTCGGTGGCCTCGTTCCGGGAGAGCTCCTCTGCTCCACGGATGGCGGTCTGGTATTTCCGCCGGTAGACAGCATCGGCGGCAATCATAGTGGAGATCGCCCCCACCAAGCCCACTACCAAGTCATCATGCCGTCGGGCCAGCTTCGGTAGTTCCCTACAGGCCTCCTCAATGGCATCGGCCAGCCTGTGCGGCGGGACTCCCCGGATGGCCACCTCAAAGACTGCCACCGTGGCGGCATGCACGGGCACCCCTAGCAGGACCAGCCTGGAGGTAGACTCGATTGCCTGGTCGGCGATCTCTCGGGCATCGGCGGTTGCCTGGAGTACCACCTCATCGTCTCGCTTTAGGTGAGCCTTGGCGGCCCGGACGGCAGCAATCTTCATTCTGTCCAGCAGACGCTCACCACCGGCCGACCCGTCACGGACGGGTATTTCGGCGAACATGTCGGAGGCCGCCTGTCGGGCGGCTACCTGGACCAGACGGTCGGGTATAGATTCAATGGCGCGCCGCACCCTGTCGTAGGAGGGTGGGATGGCTGAGTTAATTAAGGCATTTCTCGCTGTACTCATCGCGGCATCAAAGACGCTCAGGCCGATATTCCCCGGTTCGGTATCTGCGACGGCGCCCATCGTCGTCTCAAAGACAGCCCCAAGACCCGATCTTCCGGATATGATCCGGTGGATATCGGCGCCCGTCTCGTCGGCGGCTTCAGATGCAGACTTTACCGCATCGGTGATGGTCATGACCAAGGGATCAGGTAGGTCGTCCCCCTTGTACTGGCGTCTCCTGCGGTTTGTCATGTCTTCTACTGGTACCTTGCATATATATAGATGATATTTATCCGCCCGCCGGGACATCAGGTCACTGGACACCGTCAAGACGATGGTCTGTATAGTGACCGGTATAATCTACAAACATCTTACCCATCCGGATCTCGCCAGATGGGAGCATGTGTTCAATACCACACATATGGCCATATTGTAGGCATGTTACTCATATACTACCCATGAGCAACAGAGTGCAATGAAAAACACTACCATCATGGTGATTGCCTGTATGGCAACCGCCGCACTACTCACCATGCCCATCAGGTTCAACCAGTCGGAAGCGGAAACCAACATGGTCTACGACCAGGCGATGTTCAATTACATCCAAGCGATAGTCAGTCAGACAGGTACGACCTCCTTTACCGAGGATGACGACACGGGAAGGGCCATCACCACCAATACGGTCACGCAGGACCGCTCCACGTACGTGGTGCACACCATCACTACCGCCGACGGCATCACGGTAAACGACGAGAACGTTCTCATCACACACAACTGTGACGAAACGTACAGGTTTGTCAACACGCTCAGGGACATAGACATCATCCTCACTGGAGACGAGAACGACTACCTGCAAGGACGGGCATCATAGGTCGTGCCACGGACTATCATCACGCTGTACGATCACGAGTATGCCGACGAGGGCGAAGTTATCCGCCTGACAGACGACTAGTGTGGATGCTGGGGCAACTATGCCACGTTAACCGCTGGTGTGGATGCCACCGATGACACCTACGTGTCATGAAGGACCAAGGGACAGTTCTTTGCGTACTACGTCATATACCAACCATGCGACGAAATCAAGATCACCCACGAGGGACACAACTTCTACTCTTCGGAGGAGCAGTCCAACACGGACATGTATAACTCCAATGGCGAAGGTTGGTACTCGTTGATGGCCTAGGTATACTACGGTTAGGCTCCAGACAGACATCATGACCAGGCTCCCGCCCTCTTTTTGGCTCATACCGGCCGTCTCCGCGATGTACCTCAGCGGGTTTATAGCAGTGCAGAACCTAGCGGCACAGGTGTATGGCACGCTAGGTGGCTGGCACAAATCCTTCTAGGATGTCATCTGGACGGGTCCGGCAGACATCTATACCAGCTTCATGTTCGTGGCAATCTTTGGATTCGCATTCTACCTACTGGCCCGCGTGGCCATGCGGTACCATATACTGACCCGCAACCATGTAGTGATAATCCTGATAGGTATCATCCTGTTCGTATTCTTTATGGGTTATCTTGAGATAGAAAATGCCGTGTGGTCTGACCGAATCCATAAATCCTGAAAGTGTTTTTGCTTTTTGAACACATCCGTAAAAAATAGGCTTTTGCTTGGAGTAACAGATGTGGCCTGATCAAGCACACATCAAAAATCCATGCGCAGACTTACCGATTGGATGCATAGTAGGGGTAGGTAGGATCCGATAACCTATGATCTAAAGTTAATGCATATATAATTATGGTAAAGCGCTGGATGATTCATATTTGTAGGCACGGTTTTATTTTGTGAGAATACACTCCGCATATCGATTCACATGCCAACACTATAGGGCACAGTCATATTGAGTACTGTTGGACTGTATTTAATCAGTACCTAGAGTCAGTATCATGCCATAGGCAGATTGGTTATACCACCAATTGTTCCAAGCCCAGCAGAAGAAAGGCTGCCACGCTGTTCAACCCAATTAAGTATGCTCTAAGCAATACAATAGAAGAAATATTCGGAGCCGAAGAGACTTAGGGACACCAAATATACTGCAGGTTCGTCGGTGACGACAACAGAAAGCGGTTCGCCAATGGGAGGGTGATATCCTGGAATATAACCGGTTCCGGTGGGCCAACCGCCTAGGAATACCGATACCCTCGTATGGAGCCCCGCCGGAAGCGGTGTAAGATATTACCAACAGGACTTGTGCACAAGTCCCTGCTAAAAACTTGGCACTATGTACAGTAGAGAATTACGCACCAACCCTGAGGATCAGCTGAGTTTTAGACAGTTACATTATCTATGAACTGATAAATAATGGTACATGTGTCATACATCAATGGCAGGCAGAAAAATCCGCATACCCTTGAGCTACAAGATGTATAGACACATCAAGAAACAGTCCCTAGAGCAGGATAAATTCATCAGGGATGTCATAAATCCCCTGATAGAAAACATGTCACTTGACAAAATACAGATACCAAAAGACGACGCATGGCCCGACTCAACTAGGAATCTCGTGACGGTAGCACTCACGGAGAAGGCTCAGGAGTGCCTTTTATTGATACAGCAGAAATATCCACTATCTACTACCCGTGCAGCATATGTCGTTGTCTACACACACTACAAAGATTACATACACAGTTCAGGGGAATGAGTCCTCAACTATTCTATTTCAGTCAGAAAATGAAAAAGTGAAAGTGTTTTGCTTTTTGAAGTACCATAAACAACCAATGATTGCTATTTAATGTCAAAGAATTGTTTAAAATGCCCATTACTGGTAGTAAAAACCCCTGACTTTTTATTTAGCGCACGCATCACCATTTTTACGCACGATCAACTTCAAAAAGCAAAACACTTTCAAGTAAATCCAATTATTCTGATTTGTGCGAATTTCCCACAATAAATAAAATGGCC
>VXON01000085.1 GCA_009840065.1 Cenarchaeum sp. SB0662_bin_33
ATCACATTGAAAAAAATTATTCGGGCGGTTGATTGTTTACCCAACCGGTCTTGCCGGTCAGAAACGTACAGCCCTTACAGTTAGTACAGCCTATACACCCATCACAATCCTTACAATCTATACAGTTCGTGCAATCTTCGCAGCCCGTGCAGCCCGTGCAATTTACGTTTGGTATTATAACAAAACGGCTCCATTACGTTTAAGCAGGTGGCGGGTATGCCGAGCCTACGCCGCCATGGTATGAACTTTACGAGGAAACGCAAAAACCCTGTCCGGCTGGTTATACAAAGCATGGTTGCATTTAAGGCGACATATGGCTTGTTCACACATTACGCCTCTTAAATATTGCCAACACAATACACAGTCATGGAACCATTCTTTCTGATATGCCTCCAATGCCACAACGCGCGTACATGGCACCACCACTCGGAGAATATGCGATGCCCCAACGGCTGCGATATAAGATACAGCATGCCGTGGAACAGGGGATTCGGCCCCGATGTGAAACCCGTACCCCGACACGACTCTGCATTATACGGTGATGGAATAGATGAGTGGCCTGATACTGATACTCCCGCATTTCATATCCACAACATATCGGAGATGAAACAAAAATGCCAATAACCTGCGGTGAATGCGGTGAGGGGTTGACTGGTGATACCTGCATGTTGTGCGGCTGGACTGCCGGCAATGGCATGTATGCGGAGGTTAGGCCGGAAAATGATGTTACGCCTAGAACAGAAACACCGGCCACCAACACAGTCACAGATGATCAGCAGTCCGGCACACTGGGCGATACCAGACTGGATATTTCACGTTCGATACGTATAATGGATCTTGAAGACCGCACGATATTCGACATACCATTCGACTCGGCCGAGTGCAGTACTGATCTCTTCGGGGCGCTGTGTATCAAGCACGGCGGGACCAAGACGCGACTGAAGGGCCCTGATGTAAAGGCGTGGAGACGGGCCATACAATACAGGCAGGATACGCCTACATGGTATCTTCACGGGGACGAGAACTGCGCGGTATTGTATGGTGATTATCCATTAGGCGTGACGCCCTGTTTGATAAACCCACCATTCTCATGGGAGGCTTTTCGTTCCGGCTCATATGACACCACAATCAACCGGCCCGGAGGCAGTCCCGTACAGATGAAGATACAATGCAAGACATGCTCTCCTAAGATAAAATATACGGGCGGCGAGCCCGCCGTACGAACCGGCGAGAGGCCGCAGGGGGATGAGTTGGTGCTGAACAGCGAACGCAAACTCGTGATTGCCGACAAGCCGTATCTGGTGGACAATGCCGGAGTTGTTGTCCTGCCCATGCCAAATGCATACGCCGACATAAAATTCCTCAAACGCGGCGCCACAATATCATGGGAACAAAAAGACATAGGAAGAATAAGCATACCGGTACACTGCAACAACAAGCTAAAGTATGACAGGCTGGCGCAAATGCTGCCAAAACCCAAAAACATACCAAAGCCCAAAAAGAAATTCTCATACAACGGGGGCGTATACGAGGGTGTTGACTTGTGCATAACGCAAAATGATCTGGATACGAGACTTGGAAGGTTTGGCGGATACGCATTTGAGGCTGTATGCGCAAACGTACTGGCCGCCACCGGCTATATAATACAGAAGGGATATGATGTACGGTCGGGCAAGATGCTTGGGGCAACCAAGGCAGACATGGGCGTTGATATACTCGCCGTAAAGGGAGAGGAACGGATAATAGTGCAGTGCAAGCTCTGGCAGAATCAGTGCGGCGGACCGGATGTCAACAAGACAATAGGGGCTGCATCCACACAGGGCGGAAACGCCGTACTGATGATATGCACCGGCGGCTTCACATCACAGGCAATACAGATATCCCAGGAGGCTGCGATACCTGTCTTGTTGTGGGATTGGGCTAAACTGCGTTCCATGATGCGAAAGCACCTACTTTAGGCATGTAGCCTGATGGGGCTTCCAATCATCGTCAAGTTCTTTTCATGTGGTGTACCCGGCATACCCATAACCCCGCTTAAACCTCATGATAACATTACGTTAACATGTCAGTGTCTAAGAGCACAAAGTGCAAAAAATGTAGTCGGTGTGATGGCTGCCACCATTGTACACGATGTAGTGATTGCTCCGGGTGTGTGGTGTACCGACTGCGCCTCCTGTGTGAGATGTACAGACTGTGTAGACTGCACGGGTCTGGTCGGCAAAACCGGCTGGCGAAACAACCAGCCACCCGAATAATTTTCAGTATGATTAACGGTATATATCGTTAATCTGGATGCTGGGGAGTTGTGGCGGCCTGGAGAAGTTTGTGGCTGCCGCCGGGTTCTAGGACAAGTCAGTAATTGGATATCTCCACGTATGATGCACGACCATTACGCTGAATTGCCTTTAAGACTACGGGTTCGGGCATACTTGAAGACTTCATTCAACCACACGGGTATACTATTGATCGTCTATAACTTGAACTCCCACTCTACACATTTGATCGTAAATCTCAATTTTCACTCTAGGTCAGATCTTTTTCACTTTTCTACGAGTTAGCATTTCTTACCAGTCCCTATGATCGCAAAACTTCAAAAACAAAACACTTTTCCTTAGATACATCATTAGGAATCATGAACAAAGGGTCATAAAGGCATACCGCCTTTACATCATACGCGATATATAACATTGTTACACAATACATTTAATGATTACAGAAAACCACAGTTATTATGAAAAGTTTACGATCGTAATGACCGAATTTAATTGCAGAGTACTAACACGTACAGGCGCATTAAGATGAAAAACACAACCAAAATAGCCACGGCGGTCACACTTGCAGCCATTAGCATTGTAGGCATAATCCAAGTTACCAGTATGGATACGCCAACAATAATCCCAAGTGATGCGCGGGCCTTTATTGGTGGTGAGGGAACACTAGAAGAACAGAGGATTGCAGCGCTAGAGTCCAACCAAATTCCAGACTACTATTTGATAACAAAAACGGGAGATGTGTGGCTTGAACATCATACTCAAGATGAGATTGACAAACACGAACAGGTACTGGTAAACATGCTGAATCACGGAGAGGATACCGACATGAGACAACTAACCACCAGTCTAAGCCTGACCGGGAATAATTTTGTCACGCTTTCAGAGAAACCTAATGTGGAACTAGACGAGGTCACTGCCTTGGCACTACAGTATAATATTTTGAGCGGTTCATATACGACCCCACCAGAAGAGCCGGTACGCAAGTATTATGAACATCTACTGAAACATTATGATTTGCCTGCAACCATAGCAGGTGTTGAGCAACGATTGGTAGAGATTGCCGGAGAGATGGCTCCACTACACCATATAATATTGAAGACGCATACGCAGTGGGCTGAGTTGGGGGCCGTATACCCGCCACTGTTTGATGAAGACCCACATTACTGGTGGGCGGTTACATTCCTGTTTGAATGTGAGTACAATCAGGAAGATGACTGCTCCTCGGAACGTGACTATCTGGAAAACAAGCGCTGGACTGAGGATGAACCAGAATTCATACCCCCACCAGGTCAGGAATGGCCTCCTATATTCAACTTTATCATACCGGCTGCGCACGCATTATCATACGCTCCAATGGATTACACTTTATACTATCGATCTGTTGGGTGTGGTGGCATATGTTCACAAGGCAATCCGGTTTCTGGTGCAACTAGTGTGTATCTCTCCAATAGTTGGGCACCGCCAGACAGCTCCGGTTGCGGCCACCTGACCGGCAGTAGTGTGTATACTACCTTTAAGGTAGAACGTCGGGACAGTTCAGCATATTCCACATCATCATTGTCAGTCACGGCTCATACCAAAATGAAAAGTGATCTTGATCATGGTTATGTCGATACGGCAAAGGCCGTCACCAACATCAAAGTCAGTGATAATTCAAGGGCCTATTGGTGCTACGAGGCAGGCTACATCGGATACTCACTAACCAACTAATTTATAATTTATTTTTTACTAATACAGCGATCTGCGTTCCATCCGCAAGAACGAGGGTTACTAGTTCTAGTGAGATCATTACGTCGTCCAGAGTTATGAACTCTACTTGATGTTTGGCCGCGTCCAGGTAATATATACCCCTTAACGAATCCTTTGATCTTTATGTGTACAATCTTCTAGTATATATTAATGATCATAAAAATATAATATATTAGTCAAATAAATTTGACTCTAACTCTAATCTCTTCAACGATCAGATTTATATAGTAATGATATGATATCCCATCAGACATAGAAAGA
>VXON01000124.1 GCA_009840065.1 Cenarchaeum sp. SB0662_bin_33
TTTTGTTTGGGGAAATATAGAAAGTGTTTTGCTTTTTGAAGTTGGGCGCTCGGTTGGATACATCTGTAAAAAGCAGTCTTTTGTTTGGGGAAATATGCACTACCTAGCCAAGTACAGTGTGTGAAATTAGGGGTTAGATCGGAACTGTCAAGAACTAGGTGGATAGGATCTGCTGTCAAATCGGGTGGATGGACGGATCTTCTCACGGTGGCCGTAGGCACATGAGGCATCAACGAAACCGGTTCTGGGAAATCTGCGTGTGATGGTATACACTGTCAAATTTGTGTGATGGTCGTTCAGTCTAAACGTCGTGGACAGGATTTGAACCTATGTTGTATCAATGCGATTTTTATATGGCAATATTGTATTATAATGTACACTAATAACCCCTTAGCCCAACAACTTCTAATTAGTGAGCCGCTATCGATTTGACGGTTATGGTCGGTGGCGGCAAATATCTTATATGGTTACTAACAAACATTTATGGTGCAGTAGTCTAGTCAGGTAAGGCGGTGATCTTAAGAATCACTTCATAACCGTGTCGGGGGTTCAAATCCCTCCTGCACCGTAATCTAGGGGCTGTAACATCTACGTCACCTGTACAACACGCGTCACCTACGGATCTTCTCAAGAATGGCTGTATGACCTAGCCGAGACTGTATAATTGCTGACCTGGAGTGGGAATGGGGGTTTTCGTACATCAGGTGTATGAAGTGGAAATGAGGTCAAAATTCTGGAATCGGAATAGGATAGGCAGCCTACGTTTCCGCTCCAAGCATAAAAGGTTCTGCTCCAAACATCATACCAAAGACAATAACACCTTCCAACAAAATCAATGGGACAACCAATTCACTAAGACCGTACAGTGTCCTTGACATACCATGCAATATGCATAGTACCGTTTTTGGTCACTATAGTCATTAGTCGTGGTCCATCACGACATGTTCTTGATCTGACGCGCCACCTCCTCCAGCTTGTCCAACATTATCTTTACTGTTACAGGTCTTAGGATTTTGATGTACTCATATATGGTACTATTATCAGGATGTTTCGAGAACTGACCTTCCGAAGAGGGGTGCTTGAGTCGGCCATTTGCCTTCCTTATGTCACCAATCTTTAGGTTTTGGTTCCCACACAACCCTTTCACCTTTGAGTCAAAACATTTTCCAGATCTATCTTTGTCAAAGTTGACTGCCTTCTCCAGCGCCACAAAAAGGCCCTTGAACACCTCCTCCCGGTCACGGGCCACAATCCCGCGCGAGTACGCCTTTAACGACTCCCTAATGTTGCCGACTGTTGCCGGTGGATCCTTAGCATCGTAGACGGCGTGCAGCATGTCTAACACTTTGCATACATGCGCCTCGTCAAGATCTTCATAACTGTGTAACTCAATTTCAGTCCGGCCCCGGACCTTCAGCGTGTCACTTGCAGGAAATATTACACCATCATCCATACTCTGAACCTGTTCAATGTCCGGTGGTTGTTTGCTTTGGCAGACTTCCACCGGTGCCGTATCGGTAGGGTCGGTGGACAGTCTGGTATTCTTCAGCAGCAGGTTGCAGGTCGTGATCACTCTGTTGAAAAAGTCATGAAGGTTTAACTGGTCACTATTTTTAAGACCCAGTAGTCTTGGCTCGTGTATGACCATCTTCAACGACTGCGTCGGCTGTTTATTCCCCTCAAGAAAGATTTGCCTTTGATTTTTTATTTTGATTTTCGCTCCATGTATGAGGCCGGGCTTGGACGGCTGCGCCGGCTCATCTATATGGATAAACTTCTTAATTGTCATTGTGCTACCAGCCTATTAGTAAGTATAGTTAAAATGGTTTTTGAGATGTGTTGCTCAAGCCTGGCCGCCAGCAGGCTGGCGCAGCTTGGGTTTAATCCCGGGACGACACTTAAATTCTCCGAGAAGGCGTACGAGTTGGCGAATACCGTTGACATCGCGTATGAAGTCGGCATGACGTATTTCAAACTAAAACGGTACAAGGATGCCAAAGAGTGGCTCAAAAAGGTCGAAAAGTACGATCCTAGAGACATGGATGTAAAGTTGGCACTTGAACGGGCGGAGAATTACGTGTCAACCTGACAGTTCTGTTTTATGACGGTCAGCATTTAGTCTTGATCTTGGGAAATCTATGCTCTATGAGTTTGGCAGGTAGTTTGGCACATCAAAAAGACATTCAGCCACTCGTGTCTGGCGGGGAAATTACATAGGTGGTCAAACGCGATCAGGTGTGTGGGGCGGATAGTGGTCTAACCTATGGTCACACTTCACTGTCTAGTATGTATGTTAACCTTAAAACCTACCTCCCATACTGATGACTATGGGTAATGTGCTGATCGTCTACACTCAAGTTAATAATATCGGCTGTTTGCCAATATCCATACGTCACGTATCAGTCATCTAACAAATGGAATATGTGTCCCACCATATGAATCGATCTCGGTTAATGAAGGACGACCACCACAAATAACTATACAGCCAGCCAAAGACTGTATTACTGAATGGGGGCACCTACATGTATAGTGGGGAACCAACGGTCAATACTGCCTTGGCTGAAGTACTACAGGATATGCGACATGATTGGAATGTTGGTGGGGAGAAGCAGGGGAGAATACTCAAGACAGGGAAAAAACCAGACATTTACATCACTGAACGCGGCTCAATGCCGGTTATAATAGAGACCGAGTGGATGCCAGCTCATACACTAAAGGATGATGTGGAGACAAAACTCGGTGTGGAAAATATAGATGGACAGAAAATTGAGGCAGTGATAGGCATAAGACTACCCGAGCGACTCAAGCAATACGAACATAAAGAGTTACGAACACGGTTGAGGGTTGCAAATGATTTGGAGTATGCCGCATATACTCCTGAACGCTTTCCCAAAGATGGGTGGTTGACTGGTGATCTCACATACATAGCTGCCACTGCACAGATTATTGCAGTTAGTAGAACAAAGGTTGAAGACAGTGTTTCTGCAATGTTGGATTCAATCAATTCAATCTCAAAACTTGTTAATGAGTGTGGGCCGGACATAAAGAGGAAGATTGCCGAAATATTGAACCAAAAACAAAATACACAGACATGGAGAATGGCCGGCCTCATTTTGTCTAATGCATTGGTATTTCATACACATATTGCGGGACATCGTGGCATAAAGACAATAATGGATATCAGTGTTGTTGGACAGATACCCCCATTATCACTTTTGGGTGTATGGGATAAAATTCTAGGCATAAACTACTATGCTATATTCAAGGTCGCGCGTAACATATTGTCTAGTTTGGACACCAACACCGCGCATGAAGTAGTGAAGCACCTAGTAAATATGTCTAATCGGATAAATCGTACCGGTCTCAGACACTCTACCGATATGTATGGGGAACTCATACAAAAAATGATCGAGGATAGGAAGACATTGGCTTCATTTTACACACGTCCGGAATCTGCCTCCTTACTCGCTGGACTCGTCACCCCACAACCTGATTCGCCACTATACAATAGTGGTGAATCCATATCATCGGTGCGCATAATGGATCCAGCCTGTGGTACAGGAACACTTCTCACATCACTATACAGGAATTTGATACGAAATTATGAAATTAACGGTGGGAATATGAAAAACATACATGCCAAAATGGTTGGTGAATGCATACATGGGTTTGATGTGTTGCCAAGTGCGGTACATCTTACCGCATCTGCCCTTGCAGATGTATTTCCCAGTATGATATTCGAGGAGTCAAAGGTCGCCACCACATTTCTCGGTATGCATGGCGGTGCACTCCACCTAGGTTCGCTTGATCTTATACTGGAAACCCCAACATTTGACCAAAAAGGCATGTTAATTACATCAGGTGGAGAGAAACCATACCATTCCCACGAGTTACACGGTATGCTGTTTGACATGGTGATAATGAACCCACCATTCACCAGTAACACTCGTGAGGGTGGTAGGGAAGGACATGCAATATTCTCCTCATTTGGGATTGATGCCAAGATGCAAAAAGAGATGTCTAAACGTGAAAAGAAAATATTTCATGAAACATGTGCAGATGGCAACGCGGGTGAGGCATCAAATTTCATGGCTATTGCAGACCGGAAGTTAAAGCCTGGTGGCACACTAGGTCTGGTACTTCCGGCAACATTGGTCAGTGGTTCATCATGGATCAAGACCAGAGAGATGTTGAAGTTAAAGTATGAGGACCTGATTGTGGTCAGTATATAGCGGCGTGCATAAGTTTCTGTAGTTTAATTTTCGCACATAGGGCGATTT
>VXON01000012.1 GCA_009840065.1 Cenarchaeum sp. SB0662_bin_33
GTTATGTGGATAAATACGACTGCGGTACCTAGTCAGATTGTATCTATTTTTCTAAACGTAGCCCGTTTTTTATGAATGTACAACTGACCAAACACCTTGTAACAACTAGATTAGCGGCGCCGCAGTATCTTTGGAAGATAGATGTATGTCATTATACCTGTAAATGTGAGAGCGCCCACGGTTATGGCAGATATGAATATGTATCCAAATGGACTCTGGGTTCCCATGTTGAACGTATACGTGAGTATGTCTGTATTATCCCCATCCACACTATACATATCGGTCATCACTATGTGGTTTCCCTCCCTCTTCCAGATGTAGTCTATATCCCAATGCCCTCCCTGGTGGCTCTGGGGGGGCACGGCATCCACCTGTACATCATTATAAAAGAATCTGAGGCCCATTGTAAAACTATCCACCTCTTCAAAATCCTCATCTGTTACCCGGATAAGAATCTCCGAGGTCTCATCTATCTGGGGGAACTCGGGAGTGGTTGCGACCTGGACCCTGTATCCACCATAGAACTCTTCAGCAGAGTTGAACAGAGAGTGCGCATGCGCATCCACTACTCCCCACACTATACAGGTACACACTAGGAGATATACAACAAACACTGTATATGTGATGGCATGTTGTGCAAATTATATATCTTAGGTTCCTCCTACAAAGTTGGGTGATGACCTAAATTCTCCCTAAAGTACCCCATTTTGGCGGCCAAGCTGAATCTATAGCAGTGATTTTACACGCGTTTTTTACCAAGTCCCACGGTTATATTGTATTGGACGAAATACAGTCCAAATATGGCAATTTACTGTGCCATTGAAAGTGTTTTGCTTTTTGAATAGCCAATGATTGCTATTCAATACCAAAAAATCGTTTAAACCCCCATGATTGGTAATAAAAACCATCAATTTTTCATTTAGCACACGCGTCATCGTTTTTACGCACGATCAACTTCAAAAAGCAAAACACTCTCAACTTATCATAAAAAAGACTGCACCCACTGCCATATAATTGGCGTAGATCGTGACGTCAACGCAGTGGAGAATATACGGCGAACAAGCGCTGTATCCCGATATGGTCGTCAGGTTTCGACCAGTCTGGGCGAAGTCCGTCGTGGCGTGGATGTAATCCTCGATCCCACACCACTCGTACAGGGTTGCTGGAGCAACTGGGCTGACAGACTATCCCGCATGGTGGTGATGTAACATTATCCAACTTTGTGGAAGGAACCTATATCTTATATGATTTATAAATAGACAGGAAAACAAGAGGATATGGCAAAGGTGTATGATGCCCCCCCACATGAGCTTATAAGCCGCACGGCCGAGTATCTACAGGAGAGTGGCATAGAAAAACCCGAGTGGACTATATTTGTAAAGACCGGCGCACATGCAGACCGTCCTCCATATCAGAAAGGCTGGTGGTACACCCGCTGCGCATCAATCCTGCGCAAGATATACTTGGAGGGGCCTGTTGGAATCAGCAGACTGCGCAAGGAGTATGGTGGCGGAAGGCCGTCCGGGTATGGTGCCGCACATCACCGGGATGGCGGTGGTGCCATAATTCGTAATGCCGTACATGGTTTGGAGAGACTGGGGTTGGTAGAGGTACTAGGTAAGAGGGGCCGTGTTGTGACCCCCGCCGGCATGAAAAAACTGGACAATCTCTCTACTGATATACTAAAAGAGATGATACAGAAGAATCCCAGACTCCGGGTATACTTATAGACATGAGCGCTCCTGAATTTGGCGATGAACAGGGCAATGAGGCTGCTGAGCAAAAGGATATACTATTACGCAAAATACTTGATCCAGAGTCACGACTGAGACTGGGGAATGTCCGCATGGTGCGGCCGGATTTGGCCACACAGGTAGAGAACTATCTGGTCGCCATGATGACCCAGGGCCGCCTAAATCCACCGGTCACTGATGAGCAGCTAAAACAGATACTGCTATCCCTTCAGCAACCCCGGCGTAACTTTAAGATGAGCCGTGTCTAGGCTTTACGGTAAAGTTGACGCGACCCGACAGTAACTCCAGACCGTGCTTGATATCTGATAATGGTGTATCGATGTCATATAGTAGTTCGGTGTACATGCCGCCCCCCAGCATGGTGGCAGTCTTTTCTGTATTTGATATTATATCTCCCAGCTGCCCGGGTATCAATGTTTTACGTATGTCTATGCTGATGCCATGCTGATATCCGCTATTTGGTGTGCCGTACACCTTGTCCTTGCCGTATCTCTTTGCGTCTAACTCAACCAGACGCGCAGCACCATCCCCATGTATCATGGATATGAATATAGGAAAGCCTGTCTTGCTACTAATCTTTGCTGCCTTGCTGTTGGCAGTCTTTAACACCTTGAGCTGTATGTTATGGGGATAACTGTCTCCTAGAATGTGGGTCATGGCTTCATGCATCCCTACTAGATTGACAATTACATTTACGGACTTTTTCTCCTGCTTTATGACATTATCTGCAAGGGTAGGATTCAGCCCCCCACGCGTAATATTAGCAATATCCTTTCGCCTTGTCTCCAGCGCCGATATTATGGGCTCCATCCTTGTTGTTAGTTTTGCACGAAAGAATGCCTCATCACCTTCTGACTCATAGGCCAGTCTAGGCAGATTTATGGCCAGTGAGTGCATCTTTGCCGATGCCCTAGCCCCACTCTGTTCTGTAATGCCGCTTCTACCCATCTTCTGTTTTGTAACCGTTATGCTTCCACCACTTTTTATAATATCCGATAGTGTATCTGAATACTTTGCAATATCCACGCCCCTGACATCCACGATTAGTCCTGCCGCACAGCCATCCACACTACTGACATAGGCCTTATACGACTCTAATGTATCATGTATGTATTTTGATTTCAATGGCGTATATAGTGAGAGATGTGCCGCGCCCTGGGGCGCATGCATCATAATTAGGGCATCCCTCATATGCTGCGGCGCAGAGTCGGTATCGGCCATACCATCTATTACAACCTCACTAGATGCCTCCCATAATATGTGATTGAACGTCTTAACCAGGCTTGGCGTGTCTACACTACTTTCTCGTATGATATCGTTCAGATTCAGAAATACGGTATCCGGTGCCAGTGGCCACAGTGCCAGATTTGATATATGAACCCCCCCAGCCAGATACATGTCTGCCACATCCTGCGGCAGTATATTGGTAAGCAGATACTCTACAAATACCCGTTGACCTGCGGCTAGCATTATGTGTTCCAGCCCGGCCATCACGCTGTCGACATCTGTCAGCATCTGTTGCAGATCATGGACAGGAATGCCAAGGCGGGCCATCTTGCTTCTATAGTCTTCGTGCCCGCCCTCTAGGAGTACAGCATTCACAAGTTCGCGAATCAGGGGACCTGTGAGATGGGATGTCCTATACCTGTTTATGCGGTTCTTTGTCTCCTCGGTTATGCGGTGCGCAAGATCCAAAGGCATGTGTCCTTCACGAACCAGCGACTGGAGTATCTTGTCGGAATTAAAATCTTCTATGGCCTGATGGGAAGTCCTAACATACATTCTGCCGCTCTCACGAATGGATTTTTCTTCTATCTGTTTTACCAGATTTATGGCAGTCTTTCCTAGGCTTGTTATGTCATATTGTTTTGTATTCTTGTCCAGCAGCACCAGAACCGGATTATCCAGACTACGCAGATGATATGCAAACTTGCCGCTCTCACTCTTGGGATGAAAACCTGCAAATTTTTTGAGATCCGAATAGCTGAGCGGTCCCTTTGAGTTTAATGTCCTGAGAATTCTAAGCCTCTGGGGGCTGTCGATGGCCGAAAATATCTTTTTGACCCGGGTTGGCATGCCCGACTCATCGTCTGACCCCTCATCGAATAAATCCTCATCCCATCTATCCATAGATGGCATGAACAAAAGTTGTAATTAATGGTTGTGAGATTTTTTAATTTAGGCTTCGCCGGGGTCGGCGCATAAATCTGATATTGCTCACGGGTAGCCTAAACAACGTTGGTTTCTTAAGTATCGGATTGAAGAATGTAATCTATTTATTTATAGTACCGTACTATATGATCCAAATATTTATAGTTCGATCTTAATACTAACTTTATAATGAGTAAACACGAAAGTGTTTTGCTTTTTGAATAGTCAATGATTGCTATTTAATACCAAAAAATCGTTTAAAACGCACATGATTGGTAATAAAAACCATCAATTTTTCATTTAGCAGACACGTCATCGTTTTTACGCACGATCAACTTCAAAAAGCAAAGCACTCTCGTAAACAC
>VXON01000052.1 GCA_009840065.1 Cenarchaeum sp. SB0662_bin_33
AGTAGTGTGTATGGGCGATTTTAGTACTGCATAAACTTATGCACGCCGCTATATTGCCCTCAAACCACTCCCTGGCTGTATCCTCTTCAGGAAACATTTCGAACAGCTCCTCCAGAGATAGGTCTCCGCCGGGCTTTTTGGAGTCGTTTCTCGTGCTGGATTGCTTACCCATGTATAGTAATAATAAAATCAGTATTTAACTACCAGTTACGGGGATAATTCCCGGTCGTCTCAGAAATTTTTCACATCTAACACTCAAGGGTCAACTACCACCCTTCCACTTTCTACAAGGGCAAAAAAGTTTAAGCGGTATCATATCTATAGCATATAGATGTCTGATATAGCTGAACAACGACAACGGTTACAGGACCTGATTGCAAAACTGAATGATCTGGGTCCTGTCCCTGAGGATATTGCCCAATTTACAATAAATGCTAACGCTGTACGCAAGAACGACTATCTTGTACGATACAACCAGATTCAGTCTGAGATTATAGATGCGTATGGTGAGTATGTTGGGTTTCTGGAGATAAATACATCATCACTGCTTAAACTTCACGGCAAGATGCTGGACATAATCAAAGTACAGCTGGCCAAGTAGTCTCATGATATGACAACCCGTTCCGTCCCCCGTTTGGTCTGCACCATCAGAGCACCATATTTGTCTATGCCAGTGGCCAGACCCCGGACATCCCCATAGTGTACCATACGGCCTATGGTAGAGCACCCCCCTACATATGACTCTTGTATGCTATCCATATTTTTATGGCATCGACTCATCTCCCCTAAAAATCCCAGCAGTATCTCATATGCTGACGCATCTTTTGTGTGATTTGATATTGTATCGATACCCGGCATGTTACTTGTATCTATGCTGACATTTACGCCGACACCTATGACTGCCCACTGTATAATGTCCGAGATGGCCGTATCAATCACCACTCCGGCCACCTTCCCTTTAACCATTATGTCATTGGGCCACTTTATGGTTGTGTCTGGTGCGTACTTACAGAGTACATTGTATAGTGATACGGCAGAGGCCATCATTAGTGTACCAGCCCTGTATGGTGGCATGTGGGGCCGAATCAAGACTGAAAAAGTCAGAGAGCCCGGAGGCGATAACCAGACTCTGCCGTTTCGCCCCCGCCCTGCCTGCTGACTGTGTGTCAGCCATATGGTTCCGCTTGGTGCAGAGTCTGCTATATCTAAAAGCGCGTCCTGTGTAGACGGTATGGTATCTGTAAATATGACATTACTGCGGAATATACTGGTACATTTTTGTAATTCAGTACGCAGTTGTCTTGCCTGTTCCCGACTAATCAAAAGCCAAAGTCAAAGTCGCCGCCACCAAAACCGTTGTCGACTCCCACATCACCCATGTCGCTGCCGGCATCTCCGCCCGCATCTCCCGTATCAAAACCCTCAGGTACGCTCTCGGCCGGCACATAATCGGTCATGGTAGCCCCCATCATACTGAACATCATACTGAACATCATAATGTCCATTATTCCAAAGAACATCATCATGGGCAGGAATGAGCGGTTACCATCCATCATGTCTTTTAGACCGTTTTTGTCTTTCTTCTGGTAGAGTTGCTGCATCTGACCCCACCTCTCTCGTGCTTCAAAGAGTCGGTTGTCCAGTTCGTTGGAGCCCTTATCTGTAATCATTATCTCAATCCTGGCACCAAACCAGCTCTTCTTGGTTACTACCATTATGTGGCCCAATTTTTCCAGCCTCGATAATATGCCTTCAAGTTCATCAGGTTTGATGTTTGTCGCCTTCTGTATCTTGCCAAAGTTCTTCTTGCCCTGTCTTATGGCGCCTAGAACTATAACTTCGGTGGGTTCGGTATCCATTACTACATGGTAATATATTCCGTCTTAAAAATTTTTTTCCAGAGTTGACATCACAGCCCTGCCCAAGCCAAAAAAAACTAAGTTTTACACCTAGAATTTAGATTATGACACCAACACCCACGCATAACAAAATATATCTAGACACGTCATACATCATACATTGGATGACTTTGATCATGCATGCAAGCGTGTAAGAGAACAGTTGGACAAGTACTGTACATCTGCCAGGTCTTCTAAATACGTGGACGCAGATATATTTACCATATATGGCGCAGATGTCTCCGCCCTAAAAGAGGCCATATATGGTCTGCGCCACATCGAGGAGCTAGCATATACAGTGGCCGAACATCACCCATACTGGCAGATTTTAAGCAGTCTGACAGAGGCCATACGCGTTACACTAGAGAGGTGGGATAGCGACATGTCTGCAAAGGATGTGGAGGATATCAAGTGGTGCCTCTCAGGTGTTGCCGATGCGCTAGCCAAGCCCCATCATCACCACCACACATAACGTCAGTATATAGCAGCATCACTGATGCCCCTGAGTGCGTGCTCCCTCATAAAGTAGACCTCATCCTGCTCTGCTCCATTGAGCGGCAGATATTGGGCATATACAATATGATATAATATTGATTCCACATTCCCCGAAAGACTGGGGTCTGTCACTATACATTGAACTCCCTCTGCCACTAGTGATTCTGATATGAGGTGCGCCCGCAGGTTCATCTCATCAAAGAGTATGACCGTATCATTTTCTTTTATAGAGAAGAGTTCCATATGGGCGAACTGCTCTGCCCTAGAGTAGTTTGCGTATGTGCCAAGTATCTCGTAGCTCTTGGCTGCCGCATACATGGTGAGCGGAAACGTATACTGACTGCCCACAAAGAACGTACGCCCAGTCTGCTGTACCATACCGGCATCTCTTTTGGCCTGTTTCATTATGTCGGTCATGTTGTCCAGTGCTAGAGGGCGCACCAAAGACATGCACACCAGGGCGCTGTTCAAAAAACTGATGCTGCCTGCCGTCAGCATATCCGAGCTGGGAAACTCTAACTTTATTATGTCATCGGTCAATGATGCCAGATCACTATCGATATTGGTGGTTATGGCAGTTGTGGGGTTGTGTGCATACTGTTTAGCCAATCTTATGTTGGTTATCGTCCTGCCTGACACGGATATTATGTATAGCCTTCTGTCCTGTATGATTTGTGGGTTGGATAGCAACTCTAGGGGGTCCACCGCCCTAGCCGCATAATCAGATAGTGCCTCCGCTAGCATAGCCGATGCCAAAGAGTCCCCACTACCGGTAAATATGGAATTTGACACATCCCTACGGGATAGTGGTGCAGGTCCTGTAAAATCTGTCACCGCCACATACTGCTGCTCCAAATCCCGGATGTATGCCTGCATGGAACTCATTATATCAACAACAACAAGTCTTTTGCCTATTTATTGGGTTCCGCCCATATGCGGGAGTGTCTAGATAGTTAGGTCCCCTGTATGGGCCTGGGTAATGAGACCACTCTATTTTGATGTGGCAAGTCGCGCCGCTGAGGCCATACCAAGCAATACATTAGATACTGTGGGTATCCATTGATCATATCCACGCCAGACAACCATCGTCCAACTTTAGGAGGAATTTCAGGGAATTATACAGATAAGTGCACATCTACATCTGCGTACCGCTCTCTTTTATGACGGCTTTTGTGTATAACACGAAGCATCGAAGACGTTGGTTTGTTGCCCTCCTGCCCGACCGTCTCAGGATGACGTTTCCCGCCACCCGATACAGGATGTTCCAGGCGGCATTTACATCCGCGTGAAACACCCTAGTATAGATGAATTCATCACGTGATATACGAGACTTGGCATCCACCGTGTGGCACGTCTGGTTGGTATGTTTGGCCACCACCCCATATAGTAGGATACCTGCCCTCTCGCATCGCTGCGCCAGCTTCCGCAGGAACTCACCAAGCCTGCTCTCCCGCATTGTACGGTTCATCCGTCTTTTGTAGTTCCCACCATGGGCAGTCATGCCTTTGATAGAGAGTGACTCGACCGCGACGGCATCCACACCACTCGCTATGCGCGATACAGTCTGGTTTATTGTATTTGTGGCAATGTTGTTGGCCTTCCTGTCTATTTGGTAGTTTATTATGCACCACTTCAGGCCACCCTTCTTTTTATGGTCGCGTAGGCGCTTTAATGCGTCAATCTCCCGCAGTATATCTATATGGCGCGTGTTGTGTACAGCATTTGTGTCAACGGTAACTGCTAGGTGCTTGCCTCCTACATCGATGCCCCGTACCACACCTATAGCGGCGTGCATAAGTTTCTGTAGTTTAATTTTCGCACATAGGGCGATTTTGCTATTATAAAGATCGTTACTACCACACACATTACCCGGCGC
>VXON01000077.1 GCA_009840065.1 Cenarchaeum sp. SB0662_bin_33
GCCGCTAGGTACTGTTGCGTGCAGTTTGTATACATGTGGTAGAGGGTCATTACTAGGGCTAGCTTGAGAGGGAGCTTTCGCCTTATTCCGGGCTCAGACTCCCTGTGTCCGGGTATGGCAAAGAGTGGCGCGTCCTTGCTATCCTTGATTTTGTCGAGTAAATGTGAGTAAATATACTCGAACACTGGAAACCTACACCCGGTCACGGCGTTGAGTCCCGTGTCATCCGGCATGTCCAGAATGTTATGTATCATCTGGACCGCTATTGCAACCTTACGTCCTAGGCGCCTCCTCTCCTCTGCCGGTACGTTGGGCTAGTGACTCTCGTGCTCCTCAATCATCTTATCCTTGTCTTGAATAATTTTGTCCCTAGCCCGAATTGTCTTATCCCTAGCTAGGAGTGCAGCATCCTGTTTTGCAACCTGGCGAGTCAGACGGGTGTTCTCCCTTCTCAGTCTTACAAGCTCTTTACTCTCTGAGGTTTTACTCATTACTTTTCTTTATAATTTTAAGAATTTAAGCCGCTGTTTTAAAAAAATTATCTAAAGTGTGAAAATAATTACACCAAATACATACGGAGAATCATGCAATTTTACCAATTTTATATAAAAGGATACACAAACAAAATAATATCCATATCCACCCGGCATCATGTCCTTTCCAGATGTAAAGACTTCCCACTGTCTAGTGTAATTTGGTTAATTGATGGTCTGAGCATACAAACCGGCGGTTTGCTACAAAATGGGGGTTTCTGCATAACCACTAATATAACCGGTTCCGGTGGGCCAAGCGCCTAGGCATACCGATACCCTCCTATGGGGCCCCGCCGGAGGCGGTGTACGCCACAGCACTACCCAGCAACATACTGCCAGTGGGACTTGCGCACAAGTCCCTGCTAAAAACTTGGTAGGACTTGTCCTGATAGATAGTGAAGAATTACGCACCAACCCCACAAGGACCAGAAATCTTAAATTCTAATGTATATTCTAACATGTATGGTTCAAGTCAGCACCATTGAAGACATAAGCCGGGAGTCTGAGCGAGTATCCAGGGCATTATATGGCGACATTTCAAACTTTAGGGTGAATGTTCATTACCAAATACCAGAGAAGGGTCCTCGGGTCGGATGGGATGTCCAAGTCAACTTTATGCTAAACGGACTAAAATATACAGTTGATCTTGAAATATTAGAGAATGATGGGCAGGTGACCAATGCCCGGCTGATAGACACAATGGAACCTCTTTAAAAATTATGTTTTAATATCTGGCATGCGGAATGTATCATCATTCCCCACATGGTCAGTTCGCCCGTCGAAAGACCCGCATGCCAGATGAGATGTACCACCTCTGTCCCCCCATTATTTCTTGTCACTTAATGCCTGCGCAGCCATCTTTGCGGTGTTGCGCGCTCCATCCCCCAAAAAATTTTTTCCAAATTTATTTAATGATTCCTGAAGTGTTTCAGTATTGTTTTGTATCCATTGTATGGCAGATATAACACGTGCAGGGTTCTTTGCCAGTATTCCTAGGCCCTTCTGCTCTGCCCATCGTAGATTATTTGTGTGCTCATCATATACAGGAATTCCAATAACAGGTTTCTGCTTCTGGCCTAATATTTCACCCATTACCGTGTGTGAGCCATTTATTACTGCATAGGTGCATTTTTCTAGTACAGTATTCTTTTCCTGCTCTGATAGAAAGCCAACATCAATCTGTAGCCAATCCACCTTTTTTTCATAAGCCTCAGATATGGTGTATTTTCTACCATTGTAGTCTAGGACTCGATCAATGCCGGGATCCTGTCTGGCATGTGAGATTATACGTCTCTCCGAGGCCATAAAGTCATCAGTAAATATCTTCTGATATCTGAGCCCTGTCCCATCATTGGTGGACTTATTCCCAGTTCGCATCCAGTATCCAAAATACATATTTTTTATTAAAAGCTCCAAATCGGTGGGCTCTGAGGGGATTATATTATTTGGTGTGGCAAAATGACCTACATACGTAACCTTTTTGGCAACCGGTTTACTAAAATTCAAATTAAATTCAGATAGTGTATATGGGGGCGGTGAATCGGCTACTAGTATATGGCTGGCCTTTGCAATCTGTCGTGAAATAAATTCCAGGCCCGGATATAAATAAACGTGGTTGGCCCATAATTTTGGTCGAAATTGATTTGTAATAAACAGGCTCGGTATGTTGCGGTTTTTTGCCAAAACATTGGCCCCCATATCCCCATCACTAATTATTATGTCAAATTTTTGTTCATTAAATATTCGTCTCTCCTCCCGCAAATATGATATAATCTGACGTATTAGTGGCGACATTCCATCCACTGGTAGTGTAATATTTAGAAGGCAACGGAACAGGTCTGGACCCATCTTTCCATCAATGGGTGTGGGTATTGTGATGTGGTGTATATTGTCAATACTGTCAGGGTACGATTTTATCAGTTTTTTATATATCTCGCCTTTGCTGAAATAATGAATATTTGTGTCGGTAACATACTCTTTCAATACCCGGTTAAGGCGTGACATTCGGGTATAATGTCCGTTACCCCACGGGTAGATAAATTCGCCTATCTTTGTCATCTCTACATAATTTAGATTTGTTTTTGTCTTCCCATATTATCCAGAATATCATGTATATTATTGGGTCCAGGTTTGATGGTTACATCGTGTTTTAATATGTTGTATTGTTTCATGTCCGGAGGTATTTTTAATAAATTATACCGCCTAGATTCTGCATTAAACGACATATTCATTCTCTTTGATATGGCAAGCATGCGCTCATAGTCCGGCAAAGACAGTACTGCGTTTAGTCCGGTATCATATACTCGCCGCTGTAGCCTGTCCACAGGTAGCCCCGGAAACATAATTCTAGAGATGGGTAGCGTTACATATGATATATTATAGTTTTTTGCCACATCAATGGCTATCTCGGTGGCAATTATTACCATGTTTAAAAATCCACTACTGCCAGCTGATAATTTGTATATTGATAACTGTACTTTTTTTTGTATTAAATTTGGAATTATTTTATTTAACACCTTGGCCAGATTTATTAGCTGACTCTCCTTTCTGTATAGCGCAATGATTTTGGTCTCAAAACCCATACGTATAGCCTCCAAACATGCCATGGCAGACATCTCATCAAATACGCACGATACCGCCTTTCCCTGAATACCCCACGGCAGTCCTCCCGGGTACTTGTCTTCAAATATCGATATGTAGGCATTATCATGTGTCATGTATACATAGAGTAGTTTATCATATCTGTCCGGAGTGCCAGGGCGCACATTATGCAATGATTTTTTTTCTATTATGGATGAAGATATTGCCATTTCGGCATCTTTTGGAATAAACCCTCTAGAGTATCCTTCCACCTGCACATAAAATTTTTCGTTACCAAGTAGTAAATTTCCACCTACCTCGGTAGTAGTCTTTACTATATCGTCATAATTATTTTTAATCGGCCTAGCTATAAGCACTTTTTCTATGCCATATAATCGTCCAATTGCCGATGACGCAAAGACCGGATCATGTGCGTCGATCAGTATTAGATGTTCATCCCTGCATATGTTGGTATATGGTTCATCTTCAATCTTGAGAACACGTTTTATGCCTTTCATCAACGTTGGTGAGTATTGTTTAGCCTGCAATGATGGAAATACGACTACAAACGATTTTGGTGCCATTATGTCCAATATTACACCCCTACATAATTTCTTTTTGGGATGCCGCCCGTGTCTCATATGATAATGGTCTTTAGGATTTTCCCACATTTGTGTGGCACACCAGGGCAAGTTACGCATGCACCCTTTTTACTACACACTTGGTAGTTCAGGCAGATTATGCGGCAGGGCCCCGGTATAGTATTTATAGCGGCGTGCATAAGTTTCTGTAGTTTAATTTTTGCACATAGGGCAATTTTGCTATTATATAGATCGTTATTACCACACACATTACCCGGCGCGGCGTGCTCCGCACACCGCTTAATAGGAAACTTAATAAATTAGTTCATTTTTACCTATAGTATGGCAGATATCGAACTGTTAAAACAAATACTTGGTTCCGAGGGATCAGGACGTGTTGCACGTAGACTGAGTATGATGATGGTGTTGTTTAAGCTGGATATTGCTGTTACAGCAACTGCGGTCATGTGTTCGTGCGACCCGCGTACGGTTACATTGTGGTATGGAAGGCTGCCTAGGAACACGAATGCGTTTGATGAGATACGCAAGGCACTTGCAGACATGCCACGGTC
>VXON01000107.1 GCA_009840065.1 Cenarchaeum sp. SB0662_bin_33
AGTGTGTATGGGCGATTTTAGTACTGCATAAACTTATGCACGCCGCTATACAATAGGAATTTTGCATACAATTGGGTATTCTGCGCACGTATCATTAACCACATTTACGAGTTCAATTTTGGCTGATCGTATTGTGAAAAAAGCTTGGTTCGTACAATAATGTACTGATAAATATCGAATGATCTAAGCCTCAGACCTTTAGTGCGCAAATATTATCTGGACCGGAAACCAATACCATTCACTTCCATTTCCACTGTACAGGACACGCGTCATACAGTGTACTGTAACCCATAAACGTCTCCAACACAACAAAGTATCATGGGTGACCGAGAGGTGGTCGAACGATTGTTTGAACAGCTTGAGACTATGCAAGAAGAACTTCACCAAGCCAAGGATAGGCGTGAAGAAATGTATGATGATATGATCGAAGCGGCGACAGCCTTCATTGTGGCGAATTCTATTCTCGATGCCCAAGATGTGGAAATAGGGTTAATGGAGGAACAGATAGAAAATATCAGAGAAAGGATTGCCTCTTTACTTGGAACGTAATAATGCCTCTGCCCTATCAAGTTCTTTATTTATATTGGCTATACCTTTACCTACCTCATCAATCTCTGCTTGTATACTATTGTACTCTTCTTGGGTAATTCCCATAATATAACTACGTGAAACTGTTATTTATGTGACTCTCTCTGGGGGCGTTGTCAAATCTTGGGGGATGGTGTATAGTGTATAGTGTCAAAAGAGGGGGATGGTATGCCATACTCCCAACGGGACGCATCCCAACATCTGCCATCACTAGGATGTTCCCCGTGCGTAAACGACCCTGTGACGTAGTGGGGTGGGAGAATAAGCTTACTACCATATTTGGTGGAGAAGAATGGAAAGAGTTGTACAAGGACGACCCACAACAAACACTAACGGGTGAACCACGTCATTTAAGAAAAGAAGATGCTAAGACTATATCCAAACTATATCAAAGAAAACTAAAGGCGCTGTTTAAAGATAGGTTTCTTAACAAGACGTACGAATTCAAAACACGTAACAACGCAATGTTGTTCGAGTTCATGTTTTGTGTTGGTAGTTGTAGTCCATCAGCCATAAAACTAGCTAAAAAAATTGCAGGGCATATATTGAAGAAATCTACCTAAATCTTTGGGTATTCATTGTATATTCGACCATTGATATGTCGCCCGCCAGATTTTGGGCGTGGGCCGCCCCATTGATTGAAGAAGACAGGTACGTGTTGCTGTTGGCATTGGGAGATTATGTCGATAATCCATTCCTTCTTGACCGGTCGATAGCCGGGCCCACTTTCTCCTCCAATGATAACCCAGTGGATACCACTTAGGTTGACCTGCCCAACAGGGCCAAGCAACGGCTCAAAACTGATGAACCTTATCTTGCATCTAACCTTGCGGAGATCATCCAATCGGTACAGTGTATCGGCGTTCTCCACACTGGTACCCATCCAGATATAGTTTGGAATCAACAACCCAAAATATTTCTCAAACATATGGGAAAAATCTCTCATCCGGTGTGGACGTTTGGTGAGAATTTGGTAGGTGTGCCAGTTTGCTTTGGTCATAACATCAAAACAACGTGCAATGAACTCAGTGGTGGCATCCTCATGGAATAGGTCAGACATACTGTTGACGAAGATTCGGCGTGATTTCTTCCAAGTCAAAGGAATGTCTACTGCTGATTTGTGTTCTGTGTAAGTGAACCCACTATCGTACTTTGGTATCCCCATGGCGTGGAGTCGTTTTGCCAGTGTTTCAGCATAGCAGTTAGCGCATCCTGAGGAGATCTTGGAGCATCCAGTGGTTGGGTTCCAGGTGGCTTCAGTCCATTCTATCGCAGATCCTACAGCCATAGCACACCATAGTTATGGTGTGTGTGGGGGGTAGTATATATCAACAATGGTCATGCGGAACTGTCAAGAACGTGTGTAGTGATGTAGACTGTCAAATTTGTGTGATGTGGGAATACTGATAGATTCTGTAACGTCTACGTAACCTGATGGATAGTGTGACACGAGTAACCTAAAACATACTTTCCAACCATACCTTATGTTAAGCTAATAGAACCATTGTTGGGCACCATATAGTACTTTATTTTCGGTTTCGTTTTTGTATACTTTGCCCTGCTGTACCAAATTTGCCAAAACCTTAGTTGAGGTTATGGCGTTCTGGACTAATCATGAGCGGATTATGTCGTTGAAAAAAGTCCGAATTTTTACCAATGAGTGTTAATTGGATATCTTCCTCTGTGTATAAGACTTCTGGGTTTTGTTCTAATAGACGTAATATTCGGTCTTCATACATTACACTTCACCAGTTACAAGGGTAATTTCAGTATTGGGCAAAAAATAGGGTACATAAGATAAGGTGGCAAAAGGGATACATGAAAACAAATTGGGAATAAACACTGACCTAGTGTATAGTCTCTGTTCGGCCAAGAACCACAGAAACTTCATCCATACTATTCATATCTGTCCATCATTGTAGGCCGTTCACCGTACCGCTTGCCGGTTACCATCGGCTCGCGGGATAATTCGGTACGCATTGTAGATACTATGGCCTGATCCAATCCTAATGTATCACATACTGCTTTATCCAGTGCGACTCTGATCTTGTTTGGGTTACGCAGCAGATCCAAATTCTTGTCACAATACCTATCATATGTTCTGACAAGTTTGGTCATGGCTTTTTTTTTCTAATACCGGAATTTTCACATGGTGTATATCCTCAACCCATGAGGCAAAACCATACCTATAACTCTCATCACCATATTTTGCAGATATTCTGGTCGATACGGCGATTAGTAATGTGTGAAGTACGAATAATTCATCCTTGTATGGTACATCGGGCTCATTGCTCTCGGATGATCTCCGAGTCAAGTGAACTCTCCGTCAGGGGTCGGTTCATATGGTAGAGTGTGTCTAGTTGTTCGATGATTGTTGTGTGACGTATAGGGCCGAAGGCTGTATAACTAACTTCTGTACCGGTGGCGTTTATGCCCATAAACACAAGAACCGTAAAGACGTATTTTAATGAAGTCAAGACTACCTCCACTCTGTACACCTCTACGTTTCCAGTCTAGGCGCCATATTTGGGACAGTTCATACCGGAAGCGATATCTCAACTTGCCAACCTGATATCCGACCGTCCTATGTCCGACAACGAGTTAGGGTGAGGGGAACTGGCAAGTTAGCGTGAGATACCAGCCTGCGTTTCCACATGTGTCGGCGCCGGGGTTCATCAGCACCACAGTACCCCATATACCTGTTCCTGGACTTTCGTTTAACCGTCGGCTACTAATGCAAGCAACTTATTCCATGAAATATGGTTGTCTGCGCGTGTGACGCCAGTCTCACGCAGGTATTTTCCCATGCGCTTCCACGGTAACCCTGCCGTTTTTGACGATGAATGTGAGAGACTTTGGTTCACCTAGCAAGTCCACTATGGGCTTTGGTACCACACACATGGAGCCTCTAGACTTGTTGATAAACAGGCTCACCACAAACTCGGTCTCATCCTTTTTCCATCTGGTCATGACATTTCCAGACCTTGATATTATATTAACCCTATGGTTAATGTTAATATAACCCTAAGGATAATACTATGTATGGCAGGGTTGCTGAGCAAGGTTGAAAGCGACAGTCTGAGAAGCTGTATCTCGCCCGAGATCGCGGGTTCGAATCCCGCCCCTGCCGCATACTTTCATTGCCTGCGTCCTATATTAATAGAGGTGTCTTGTTGAACGGGAATTATACACTTAAAATCGAAAGTGTTTTGCTTTTTGATATGCGTAAAAACGATGATGCGTGAAATTAATGGTTTCTATTACCAATCATGGGCGTTTTAAACGATTTTTTGGTATTGAATAGCAATCATTGGCTATTCAAAAAGCAAAACACTTTCACCCCATGCCCAAAATAGGCGAAAAGTTCCGATGCCCTATATGCCACAAGGAGTTTACCAAGCAACACAAAAACGAGATATGTCTTGACCATGACCATAAGACAGGCAAAATCAGAGGTTACATTTGTGGGAGTTGCAATGCAAGCATAGGGAAGTTCGATGTATTACAGAGAGCCATACAATGGCTCAAAGGGACGTTGCGGGTTTTCCTACTAGGTTAAGCCTACTGTACTTTTGTAATCAGAGGAGCCGAAAGACCCTCAGTCTGTACATCTTAAATATCACCGAACCGTACAATAGTTATGGAGATACCCGAAAAACTACGCCTCGCCAAGGCA
>VXON01000145.1 GCA_009840065.1 Cenarchaeum sp. SB0662_bin_33
AATTCGACAAACACGCATACCAATCGGTAAGTTGGCGCATGGATTTTTGATGTGTATCTGAACTACATATCCTACTTTTTACATTATGCTGCCCCGACCAAGTAGGCAACTTCAAAAAGCAAAACACTTTCAAATTTTGCCAAAAACAGTAATGTAGGCAGTGTTCCGTATGCAAAATACTCCAAATCATATTCTCAGAACAATCCCGGTGGCCAAGATGTTCATATGTAACATGACCAAAGGTACTAAACAGAACCCCGGCCGAGACGTCAAACAAAAATCAGGCCCGAACCGCGCCGTACTAGGGCAGCCCTGGGGACTGCTTGCCGCACTAACAGGTTGTTTGATGGTATATACATGGGCATCTAGGCGTAGAGGGTTCTTTGTATCCGGCCATGACTAGTGTCATGGTCATATGATACGCTAAGCGGAGTCCATAGTTGTAAAACTCTGGGATGCGCAATGATCTCACAGGAACGAGACCTTCGTTCTTGCGGGAGGGACCTGTAGAATCACCTAGGCATGAATATATTGGGTGGGGAGTCATTCATGGCATGTACAGGGGCGGCTTGGGTTCGGAGTTGGATGATGTTGCCAAAGATTTTGTAAAGGCTAGGGACTTGGATTTAGGTATATTTACCTATGATGTGATGGGGACCAAGGCCCACGTAATGATGTTATACAACTCCAATATCATATCAAGGAAAGATGCGGCCGGCATGCTGACGGTTCTAGAAGAGGTGGAGGAAAGAATTTTAGAAGGCAGCATAACCCAAGATGGGGAAGACTGTCATGAGTTTATAGAAAAGTACATAACCCAGAGGTTGGGAGATGAGGTTGGAGGAAAGATACAGACCGGCCGCTCAAGGAATGATCAGGTGGCAACCGCAATCAAGCTGAGACTGCGACATGATACCACCATAATACAGATGCGCATACTATATTTGATTAAGAGATTAATAGATATTGCCGATGAGAATAAAGAGACCATAGTTCCGCTGTATACGCACCTGCAGCATGCGCAGGTCGGAGTGCTCTCACACTACTTTATGGCGTTTGTGGATGCGCTGACTCGGGATTTTGAGAGGTTTCAGGATATGTACAAACGTTTAAACACAAATCCATTGGGCTCAGGGCCGGCGGGTGGAACCAATATACCCATAAACCGAAGTATGACAACCAAGACTTTGGCATTTAGTAGAATGCATATGAACTCTCTGGATGCAACCAGCAACCGGGACTACATGTCTGAATTTGTATCATGTGCCGCCATCATGATGGTAAATCTTAGTAGAATGGCAGAAGACCTTGTGTTGTGGTCCAGTAGCGAGTTCTCTTTTATCGAGATAACGGACCGGCTGGCATCACCATCCAGTATAATGCCCCAGAAGAAGAACCCCGACATACTAGAATTAGTAAGAGGAAAGGCTGCCACCGCACTAGGGTGTCTAACCTCAGTCTTGGCCGTACAGAAGGGGCTGGCCACCGGATATGGCCGGGACCTGCAGGAGACAAAGGATGCAGTGTGGGTCACAGCAGACGACGCGCAGGGGGCGCTGCAGGTGATGTCCTCCACTTTGTATGGCCTAAAGATAGACAAGAGACGCATGGTCGAGACTACCAAGGCAGGTCACATATTGGCCCTGGACATTGCAGAAAAGTTGGTGGAGGAGGGTGTACCTTTTCGCAAGGCGCATATGGAGGTGGGCGCACTAGTAGCTGTAGTACGTTCACAGGACAGGGAGTTGATTGATCTTACAGACGAGGAGATAGGGAGCGCCACAACCCTAGATACCAAGACGATACGTAACATATTAAATCAATGTACCGCTCAGAAGTCCGCATATGAACGTCGCTCCATGGGAAGCACATCCGCAAGAGAGCAGTATCGGTTTATAGAGAAGGGACGCAAGGATTTGGAGCACATGCTTTCACAGATGGAGAAGCAAAAATCCCAACACGCTACGGCATTAAACGAGATGAGAGAGAAGATAAAAGAGATAGTACCGATGGACAAGAGATAGTACCGTTATGATATATGCGCTAGTTGTTTGCATATTAGGTAAAGGGCCGCATATGCGGGTATGCTTACATCCTCGTCATAATATGGTCCAAACTTTTTATTCATTAATCTAAATTGTATTGGGCATGATGCCCGTACGGTAACCTTTTTGTCGTGTATAAGAACGGCATCTTTGTACGGGTTAAATTTCTTGATATTAGTACAGAGCATCTTTGTCATGCCGCTCTTTCCGTTTATGGTTCCGGGCATACGAAAGATACGGCGTATATCCGTTGTCACACCCGGATCTACGCAAGCCCCCAATATACCTGAGAGTGTCTTTAGTGTGTCTGAAAACTGTGCATAGTCATCTGAGGTAACCTTCTTATTTTTTGGGGGGCGTGTCATCTTTGAGCCATGCATGTGGCGAGCAAACCTACCAGGCCATCCCAAATCAGTTGGTTTTGGTAATGATGGAGTATTATCCTTTCTTACTCCAAGCCTCTCGGGCAGTATGTTCCTGAACATCACATAATCAACTAACTCGGAACGCTCCAGAGAGTTTAGGTTTGAGAGTTTAGAGTCTCGTATATGTATGTGAAACCCATCATTGCCGGAAAAGTAGATTCGTACCTGTGACTCTTCTATTCCAATATCGTCGGACAGTATATCGAGTAGTTTTCTTACCTCGTTCTTTGATGCATTTATGCATCTGCCACACGCTACGGATGTACTGACTTTCTTGGGAGAGTCACAGGGGCATTCTTTATCAGACGACATACCGCACGTTGTGCAGATTTGTACCGTATGGGATGGGCGGCATTCAAGGTTCAAATCCTTGGCATCTATATCAAAGATCAAGTCGGAGCTCTGCCACTCTTTTTCCGGCATGGGTGATGTGGGAGAGAGATAGCGGGCTGGCGAGAGAAAGACATCCAGCGGCAGCTCCCTCATCAATGTGCTACGCAGCTGGGCCGCATCCTGAAGCTGTATATGTCGCATCATTCCCGAGTTTGGTCTCTTGTATCCAAACTCGTGACGATTTAATTCTGGTGGAATATCAATTATACCAAAATATTCGTAGTAATATATTCGCAGACACTGTAGTATAAATTCCTCATCGGCCGGGTTCATTTCTTTGAGCCAAACTGTATGGGATTGTTTATGCCTGCGCACTCATCTGTGGCATAGCATAGGTTCATCATCTTTAATTTGGAGCAAGACTGGCACGAATATTGGATGTTGCTGCCGGTCTTTCCTGCCAAATGGTTCAGTTGGTATAGTGTAATTGATTCATTATAGTCTGGCGCGTTCTTAAAGTATGGTGCTATCTCTTTTGGGTTGTAGTCACGGGATAACATATATGTCGCAAGCATGAATCTGCCTGCATGAGATAAATTCTTGCCATCCGACAGTGTGGATATGGCATGCTGTATACAGGGAGGAGTCTTGTTTGAGTGTTGGACTTGTGGTTGGAATGTTTTGTTTAAGACTCTTAAGCTGTCTATCTCATCCTGTAGTTCAGATACAATGGGTGGTGTGGCAGCAGTGTGTATCTTGTCTGATATGTAATTTACAAGCTCCTGGCGTATGAGTCTGACCGTTTCGTGGGGATTAAGGTATACCCAGCCGGATTGAACCCGTCGATTTACCAGCTTCCATTCTCGGGCATGAAACAGTACTGCCCGGCGCAGATAGTCAGGTACTGCAATTACAAAGTAACTGTCACGTTTGGATACTTTGACCCGCGCCAGGTCCCATATTATCTTCTGTGTCGTCCCTATCTGTATATCAGTGGTACCCCGGCCCAAATCCCTCTCCAAGAATAACTCGGCTCCCCTGGCCTCCTGCATTGCAAACTTTTTGATAAGAGAGTTGGCATGGCTCTGCTTTAGCAGTATTATGGCTAGAATGAATGACAACACCTCAAGTGGTAGTGCATTTGATCCTTTTATACTTGGCCTGTACATCTTCCCCATTTCGGTGGCAGAATATATACGGGCAAGCGCCTTCTCTCGCACAACGGCCAAATCCGGATCTTGGGCCAGCTGCTCCAGAGTGAATCCATACTCTGGAAGATACTGGCCCGCATCGGCCAAGAATGGATATTTGGCCAGCTCAGCCTCTCCCAGTATTATCATGATGTATAACTTTTATCATATTCTATTACTGTTTTGGGTCGATCGGGAATCAAATTACACATGGCGGGGACCCCGTTAGAACGAGACCGATCCGCAACAAAGACATTTGGAGTAA
>VXON01000039.1 GCA_009840065.1 Cenarchaeum sp. SB0662_bin_33
AGATCCGAAGAAGGGATGTACATCATACGCTAGGGTGCGGAGCGAGAGTTTCTACCGAAAAATCACCTGACGTACGGCTGGTCTGACGGATATGCTAGATGGCCAGCCCGCATAATTCGACAAACACGCATACCAATCGGTAAGTTGGCGCATGGGTTTTTGATGTGTGCCTGAACTACATATCCTACTTTTTACATTATACTGTCCCGACCAAGTACCCAACTTCAAAAAGCAAAACACTTTCCAAAATATCTGGTTTTAATTTGGTTGAGTATGCCGTGCAAAAAGCTTGGTTCATACCATCGCATGGCTGCTCAGATCGATATGGAGCCGCCACCCATTATGCGAATTTTATGTTCTGGCTTTAATATTATGCAGTTGTTATACACACCACGGGATACCGGTCTGTCGGTTCGTATCGATACGGGATTTGTGGATACAAACCTACCTGGCACTGTCTGCAATCCCATGCTGACAAGACACATCTGGCCCTCTGTTATATCACCATCATAATATGGGGTCTTTGTAAAATCAACATCCAGAGTAGATGTCACAGGACACCTGTAATTACACATCATATCGCCCCGGCGGACATCATCTGGTTTTACACCCTTTACGGCAAGTCCCACCCTCGCCGGTGAGGATGCCTTATCGACTGGGTCATCATGCATCTGTATGGATTTAACAAGTATTGGGAGATCTGTAGGATACAGTGTGAGATTGTCATATTTTGACACGCTTCCGGACACCACCTTTCCCAGTATTATGGTGCCGGCACCCTTTACATCAAAGCAGTGATCCACTACAATGTTCGTGTCTCCGGTAGAATTCAGTGGTTCAAAGGCCATTGATGCCAGTCGTATATTATCAGGCTCGACATATCTATAGTCTTCCAGAACCGTGCCGGATATTGCTCGAAGTAATGAGTCGTGGTCCACATCATGAGTGTGACTCAATATACCATCTTTGATGCCTGCCAAGTCCAAAGCCAGTATCTGCTCGCCGGCAAACCTATCTAGCGTGTCAAGGCAGATTATGGCATATTCACCCAGATTTATCGCCTGCATGAGTGGTTGTATCTTGTCAGGAAATCCGTGGGGACGCACCCAGGTCCGTATTGTATCATGCTCCTTTCTGTCATATAGCGTAATGTCAGATTGGGTACCACGCTTGCCCAGTGTATCTGCAATCTTTTGACTGGTCAGCAGGGAAAAGTTTATCGATTTCACTAGTCTTTCACATAATTATCAATTATATATGTGCCGGCATGATTTTATACGTACATCATAACATCCACAAGCAGTATAAACAGAAAAACAGTGACATCTAAATATGCTGGCGACACCGCAACACTGTGAATGTATCATCAATTGTGGCAGATCCGCTAGATGTAGAGACTGACCTGCTATGTTATATTACAAGTTCGAGATCATCAAGTGATGTGTACGGCCTCAAGTCTGTAGACATATCATCCATCGCAGAACGGTGCGTGGATGATTTAAACGGACGATTGGGAGTTATTGTTACATCTACAACTCTGCTAAATAGCACACCCCGACTTTTGTTTGCGGGTTCAGGGTCCAGTATGAACCCCGACACGCTACGAGATGTTGCAGGTACAATATCAAAGAGGGCACAGGAATTAGGTGTAAAACAGTTTGCCATCGTATGTCCGGATGTGCAAGACCACCACAGTGCCGCATCACAGATTGTGGAGGGATGCATGCTAGCCCTATACGATTTTGATGCATACAAGGCCGAAAAAGCCGACCCAAGACCGGATCTCACCATAATATGCAGACACGACATAAAGAAGACGGTAAGAATGGCCAAATTAACGGCGGAGGGGGTAATATATACTAGAAATATATCAAACCAGCCACCCAACGAGTGTACCCCGGCAAGGCTGGCCGAATTTGCAGAGGTCATATCTCAGAATAAAAAGGTAGAGTGCACCATATTAGCTGGTTCTGACCTGACAGAGGGAGGTTTTGGTGGAATTAATGCGGTGGGACAGGGCAGCGCCAACACACCACGCCTCATAATTTTAGAGTACAAGGGAGGAAGTGGACCACCCATAGCCTTGGTGGGCAAGGCAGTCACGTTTGACACCGGGGGCATATCAATAAAACCCGGCGAGCGGATGGACGAGATGAAGTTTGACAAGTGTGGTGGCTGTACCGTATTAGGAACGATAAAGACCATATCAGAGATGAATCTTCCCATTAATGTAGTAGGACTGATACCCTCAGTAGAGAATATGCCCGGGGGCCAGTCGTATCGGCCTGGAGACATAATACGCTTGTACGGGGGCAAGACTACAGAGATAGTAAACACGGATGCTGAAGGAAGACTAATTCTTGCGGATGCCCTCGCCTACGCAGAAGAGCAGTTCTCGCCCAGATGCATGATAGACCTAGCCACGCTGACCGGTGCATGCATAATAGCCCTAGGGTGTGACACCGCAGGAATGATCTCGGACAATGATGAGCTGGCATCTGATGTATGCCAGTCAGGCATACGGACTGCTGAGAATGTATGGCGCCTGCCGCTGAATCCAGATTATATGGAGATGATAAAGTCAAAGGTGGCCGATATTAGAAATCTTGTGCCCGGCAGGGCTGCAGGAACCATAGCTGCTGCCGCATTTCTCAAGAGCGCCATAAAAGAGACACCATGGCTGCACTTGGATATTGCAGGTACTGCATGGATGCAACCCCCATCAAAGAAGCGCTCCTACAACAAGTCCGGAGCCACGGGATTTGGTGTCAGGTTACTACTGGATTATTTACAAAATAGTACACACTAAAAATTAGTACCCACGGCTGTTTCTGTCGGGCTTTCCGACATCAGGATTTCTAAAACCGTGCTTGATCATCATGTGGTTTAAAAATTGCATATCGTTCGTAAACAACTCTCCACAGACGGCGCAGACTGGCAATGTACAGACTTTGTCATACTCATAATAAAAACTACAATGTTGTAATCAAGTAGCATCTGCCAGTCTCTTTTCAACCTCGTCCCAATTTACTACATTCCACCAAGATGCCACATAGTCTGGGCGACGGTTCTGATACTTGAGATAGTATGCGTGCTCCCAAACATCACAGCCCAATAGTGGCACAAGGCCCTCTGTTCTAGGACTGGTCTGGTTTGGCATTGATGTGTACTCGACAAGTTTAGAGATTGGATTGTACACCAGCCATCCCCAGCCACTACCCTGTATTACCACAGTAGTTGATGAAAACTTTTCCTTAAATTGGCTAAATCCGTCAAAGGACTTGGAGATGGCATCGGCGATGGCACCGCCAGGTTCGCCTCCACCGGAACCACTCATGCTATTCCAGAATAGGCGATGATTGTCGTATCCACCACCGTTAAAGTTGATGGCCTTGCGCTGCGCATCAGGTATTTTTTCTAGGTTTGAGAGTATCTCTAAAATATTCATATTTTGAATATCTGTAGAACATTTTCCCAGTGCGACATTTAGATTATTGGTGTATGCCTGGTGGTGTTTTGTATGATGTATCTCCATGGTTTGCGCATCAATATGTGGTTCCAGAGCGTCATATGCATATGGCATCTCTGGAAGCGTGTATTCTACCATGTATCTTTGGTATGAAGCTATCAATTTATACTTTATTGGCGAGATAGTATCATAACCTAAGTTCTAGGTGTAAAATTTGTCCAAACTTTGCTTATTCCGGCATGGTTATGGTAATAACTCCACGAGCATTTATTCCACCCGTCAGTTTCACCAAAGGCTACTAACTAGATAGTGTATCTTTATAAAATGTAAAATTATGGCAGGTATATTCAAAATGCCATCACCATCAAATGAAGAAAAATCAGATTATTATCGCGAATATGCCTCAAGCATCAATCATAAAGGACCCGATCCAGCGCCACATCAACAGGCTGCATTAACTGAAATGGTAGAATGGTACAAACAGGGAAAAAATCTGGGCGGAATACTTGTACTGTCAACTGGAGGAGGGAAGTCATTTGTGGCAATTCGTTTTTTGTGCCGCCATCCATTATCTGACGGTTATCGCATTCTCTGGCTGGCCCATACCCAATACCTGCCGAAACAGGCACTAGAGGCGTTTGACAAAACCATACCGCAAGTAGACAAGACCAAGATGCCAATCAAAGTACGAGTGGTGTTAGGAGCTGCTAGGCATTTTAACAGTAGATGGAAATGTGATTTTAGGATATAACTAGTTCAAAAATAACATACTA
>VXON01000129.1 GCA_009840065.1 Cenarchaeum sp. SB0662_bin_33
ACATCATTATACTATCATAAATAAAGATCGCGCTATAAATGTTTCGATTTTTGCTGTAAAATAAGGTGTTTGATGGTTTAATTATATTGTGAAAAAAGCTTGGTTCATACAACTTATGCAGGTCGCTATAATAAAAATACACAGCAACAAATTTATTTATTGTTTGCAGGTGATGACTGTAGTGTGTCATGAGCGGCCTTGGCCAGTCTGAGTATCGAATTTATGCCGGCACGCATATGGGCTAGGCGTTTAGCCGTCACAGTGACTTTAATTGATCCATCATATGTAATATCAATGCCGTCCGGACCATCATAATATTCATTGTCCACAAGTATTGAACTGTAAATAGATTTGGTGTATTGGCCTGCATCTATTATGATATCTGTCCTATAATTTGATATCATATGCCGTACCGGCTATCTTGTACACGCATCTTTTACAGGACCATATCCCTACGGCAACCCGTCCAAAATCTTTAGATCCACAATCCGGACATACTCTCTTTTTTTTGAGTGTAAAATGCACCTTGGTGTACTGTTTTCTGGGCTTGATACCATACCTAGCTCCCAGTCCCTTTAGTGATTTTTTCTTCTTCATTTTGAAACAGCTGCCTGTAGTGTTTCACGTATTTTACCAGAAGAGTTTATGGCAATCTCACCGCATGTGGCGAGCTCATCCGCGGTAAAACCACTCCGGCCACCCTTCTGCAGGGCACAAATATCCCCGTCTGAATTAGTAGTTATTGTAATACGTGCATCCATGCAGTCCCACTCATCTGAGTTGGGGTCGGCAACTATCTGGCCGCCAATCTTTGCCATGGTTGTAGATACGGGTATGGTAGTAGTTGGTAATGGTTCTAGGCCATCCTGAAGCTCGGGACCAGCCTCACCATACTCCCAGCGAGGCATCTTGGCAGTAAGTATGGCAGATGTGGCAGCATACGAGCAGGCATCAAACAGGTTGCCATCATAATCAAGTACCACATTGTCTGCAAATACCCCCACAACAGACTCATCCTTCTTTATGACCAATTGTGATAAATCTATCATGTGGCTCTCGCGTATGCCCCTGTCAACCACCCGGGCCAATTCGATAACGGATTCGTTGGGAGGGCCAGTCTCCACGGTTGGGTGTGATAATGGAAGCAGTTCGGCAGTGCAGATAAAGATGCCCTTCTCACCCACATCCGAGAAGGGGCGGTCTGGTTGTATCTTTATACCGCAAATGACCTCAGAATCGCCCAGGCGTACCCGGGCCGAGCCATTGGCCTTTGGTATGACATTGACATCAATGGATATGGAGCGGTACTCTTTCAGGGCGCGTCCGTCTATGCGCTTCTCCTCCTGCAGCAACTCTATAATGCGGTTACGCTTGAGATCATCCATCGTGGTAAATACTGTCACGTCTGCTCCTCCGGAAAGTACTTTTCAGCCAGTGCCTTTTTTTGTAGTGCATATACTGTCTTGCAGCCCTGTATTCCAACCTCGATGCACTTATTGTACTCTTCCAGTGACATGACACCGTCCAGCTGCAGTAAAGTGATCTGATTCAAATTCGGCATATATGCAATGGGCATATCGGCCTGACCGGCCTGGTCTTCTTCATTGTTCACATCCAAAATTATAGTATCGGCAACCTTGCCTGCTGCGCAGGCCGACACCATGTCCCTCATGGGAATGCCCGCATCGGCTAGAGCTACAGCAGCAGCATCAAGCGCCGCGCATCGGGTACCACCATCGGCCTGCAGTATCTCCATGTATACATCAACGGCGGTTCGTGGGAACTTTTCCAGCATCACGGCCGGTTCTAGAGCCTCCCGTATAACCTTGGATATCTCAATTTCACGTCGACTGGGTGCCGGATTCTTTCGTTCTGCGACCGAGAACGGCACCATGTGGTAGCGACATCGGAGTATTCCAGTATCGGCATTCGACATATGCTTGGGATGAACATCCCTAGGACCATATACTCCGGCCAGAATCTTGTTGTCTCCAAACTCTATATATGCAGAACCATTTGCGTTCTTGAGGACGCCGGCCTTTATCATAATGCGTCGGGGTTCATCAACCTTGCGGCCATCACACCTAATTCCATTCTCATCCAGCAACACCATATCGGTATCTCGTCCGCCCATTACTTTTCAGCCTCCAACATTTTTCTAACCTTGTCCGTCAGATTGTGCAAATGTGCCATCTTTTCAACCATACGAATGGCCTTTTTTGCCTTTATTAAGCCATTGTAATCTTCATTATGCACAACCACCCAACCGTTTTGGCCCACTGTTATCATAGAGCCAGTCTGGGATTCTATCATCTGTATCATTGTACCACGCTTGCCTATGAGTCGTGGTATCTTGCTAGATGGTATCTCTATCAGTTCACCCGAGTCTATCTTGCCTAAATCCCTATCCACAATGGTCAGTAGTGGATCCCGGCTCCTATCAGAGTTGGCTATTCGAGCAGCAACCAGATCTCCCTTTTTGAGGCGCGTGTTCAGCTCATCAGAACGGGCAGAAAAGTCTCTACCAAAGACATCTGTGGCTGGCAGGAAACCCACATAACATGAGTTTATGTCCAACTCCCACGATAGGGACGTATGTGTAACCACCTTACCCACGATCATATCATCAATGCGTGGCATATACATACCAGTGAGTGGTATGACCCGGACCACACCGTCAGATATCTCTGACACGCCCACCGCCGTGGATATTATAAGGCGTCCATCCAAAATTGTGTTTTGATCATTTCTATAGGGCGCGGTGGTTATAACATCACCAGGGATAACATTCTTGCGTCTTTCGCTCATTTTGTTATCTCCACAGAGGCAGATCCACGGGTAATTTGGTTCAACTTTTCTATCACATTCTGCTTGGTTGCTGCGGATATTTCTAGTATTGCTTTTAGAGAGCCGTTGGGCAACCAATCGGATGTCTTCATGGTCCCCACCGACTGCAGTACAGAGTATGAATGAGATGCGAATTGAGCCGGTATGCTTACCTCCAGCAGCATCTGCTCGGTTTTTAAGGGTATTATGGAGCGAAGCCGGTCAACTACGCCCGGTATCTGTTCTTCCACAGGCTTTTGAGGGTCCACGACAGTCCGGGTATCCCGCATGGCCTGCTGTATCCGCAGGGGAGGATGTGGTAGGTGTGTGCGCGGGTCTACGTATGATTTTGCTATACGCTCTATTATCTGTAGACGCTTGGCTTCGGTCATACGGCGGCGCTGCTCGGTTGTTAAATTCATTACGCCCTTTTGCAGTATCATTGTTGCCACCTCTAGGGTGTCCGTAGTTCCAAACGCTTTCTGTAGACTTTCATCAGATGCCCGGGTTCCCTGTCCAGAGTCAGTATAGACATCATCCGATACAAGCACTGATGAGGGGGATATCTTCTTGCCGGTCCTGTACTCTAGGGCTGGGTCAGGTTTTACCAATATTTCAAACTTCAAATCCTCGTATGAGTGCCGTATGAGTGTATAGTCTGCCATAACATGTAGGGAAATTTTTCTGTATTTATTCATATATGCTGCATATGCGCATACCTATTTTATCAACCACACGCATTACTGCTGCATGCATTTGATGGTGGTCAAATTCTGATGGAAAAGCATGTGTGGTACTGTATCAAACCGCATATTTATACAAAAAATATTGGTGCATTAAAACACGTATGGATATTTTATTATGCCTTTAGTAGATGTAAAAATATTCATTTAAAAACTATTAATTTTTAAGTACAAGATCAGGTCGTGTCTATTTTTACAGGCGGAAATCTGTTTTTTATGCGCAAATATTGCATTTTATTAGCCAAGTACAAAAATTGTATTTTACGCATGAATGTTATGTTGACTTAACCAAGCACAATAAAGATATTAAAAAATAGATACAGCAGTAGTTCAAAAAATGTATGAACCAAGCTTTTTTCACAATACGATCAGCCAAAATTGAACTCGTAAATGTGGTTAATAATACGTGCGCAGAATACCCAATTGTGTAAGACTTCCTATTGTAATATTCCTAATTATCGGAGGCCGGAGCCGGACCGATAACCCTACACAATTCATCCCAGACGTTGAGTTTACGTAGTTTCCATGTTTCAACACAACTGAGCATTATGCAAAAATTTTCTGCTCCTCTGTCACTCTTTAACTGGATGCGGCTGCTCCTATGGCCTATCATCTTGCGTATGGACTGCTCGCATAGGTTTGTGGTAGAGTG
>VXON01000053.1:0-15685 GCA_009840065.1 Cenarchaeum sp. SB0662_bin_33
ATTGGCCCCATACCAATACAAATTTGATATCCTAGGTAGGGTCTGAGGATTTTTCTACTCCTAGCACCTAGGTGTCAATTGACACTTTTTCACTTTCTGTTGTATACCCTATTATTTTATGCTCCCTCTTGAACGTCTCCAAAAGATAATTCCACATATTATGATGTATGGATTAGTGATGGTATGCGCCCTGAACATTAAACCGGAACGGGCCGCACCCCACACGTAAAGGTCCGGATCTCTGCCTTTATCACACAATACCCATCTTTGAAGTACTTTTTGTTTTTCTGTAAAACACGATCTATAATCATTTAGGGGTTAATGTCATATACTGAATTACCAAGATTGGTCTTGGGAGTGTGATTTGTATACAGGGCACTTCCCAAACAGATAGACACTTTAGTACTTTTGACAAAATTTGGACAAACCAAAAAACCTCCTTTGTCTTTGTAGGAGAAACCATTTTTTACACATGGGAGCCATATTGACCAGGTACAAAACTATTTTACGCATATCGCTAAATGTAATACTATGAAATACGATATCGTGCATAACCCCGTAGGCATGGTAGATTTTGTTCTGAATTGGAACGAAAGTGTCACTGCCGAGGCCGGCGCCATGGTATACATGCGGGGGGATATCAATACCAAGACCAGGACTAGAAAGGGCGGACTATTCAAGACATTCAAGTCAAAAGTACTGGCCGGCGAGTCATTCTTTGTCAACGAGTTTACTGCCAAGGAAGATAATTGTGGGTTGGGGATAACCGGAGCCGTACTGGGCGATATTCAGGTCATACAGGCAGATGAGGAGTATATAGTACAGTCTGGAGCATATATTGCGTCGACGGGCACGATCACGCTAGACACAAAATGGCAAGGTTTTACTAGGGGTATATTTGGGAACAATCTGTTTATGCTAAAGACCATCGGGAAGGGAGACGTATTTGTGACAGGTTGGGGCGGTATCAGGAAGGTTGTGTTAAAGCAGGGTGAGAACATGATACTGGACAACTACCAGTTGGTGGCAATGTCTGGCATCATAGAATATAAAATAAAAAAACATGGTAGTTTGAAGACTGCCATATTGGGAGGTGAGGCATTGGTAATTGAGATACATGGTCCAGGTGTCATATACTATCAGACCAAGAATCTGATGGCGTTTGCTAGGGTGCTCTCGCCAATTATGCCCAAACCCGGTCGCTGAGTTGGAATTTCTAGTATATACATATGCCACAAGGGAGATGAAAAACTGAGACACATTCAGATACATGGGCGACTGCTTAAACACGCATGATACAGTACTCACTAGGAGATTTAGGTTCACGTTATGTAGGATTAAACACATGTTTGGGTTGCAATATCAAAGAGACTCGCCCAACTTTTCATTAAGGGCTCTGAGAAACGCCTTCATCTGCTTCTTTGGTAACGAGGCACCACAGGCCACAGCATGACCCCCACCCGTACCGCCAAACTCAGCAGCCAGAGAGTTTACGACACGGCCCAGATGGATGTTCAAGTCACGCGCGCCCCTAATCGATACGGCATAGCTGCCATAGTCTATACGCTCTTTGTAGGCTACACCCACGGGTTTGCCCGAGAACCCCAGCACAAAATTAACTGCGCCACTAGCACCGGCATCAGTTATCTCCATGTGTGCCAGATTACGCATCTTTTTGTAACCGCTACGTACACGCCTCATGGTATCAGCTAGGTATCCCACCTGAACCCGGGCCTGCTCATACATATCCGGAATTTCGTGAGGGAATTTAAGCTCGGTTAGTTGATCCACCAGATATAGCAGATAGTCAGAGTCCTTCTGATGACCCACTATATTGTATGTAAGGACCGTGGCGCTTATCAGGGCAAACTGCCTATCATATACCTGAAGTAGTTTTGATGCCAGAGGCGCGCTATCCATGTAGTCGGTAATGGCCGCGCATGTGGCAATAAATGATGAGCCAAGAGGCAGTCGCCTCTCATACATATGGTACACCTGCACTGATGTGCACTCTTCGGTACTGTGTATCACCTTAACACCCAGAGTAACCAGTTTGCCAACTATTTCAGGTTGTATATCATGATGGTCTACATATATCACCCGCACATGCCGGCGGCGCAATCTTGCCATTATATCTACAAATTCATTCTCGTTTCTCTTACTCAGCCCCAGATCACACACATGCAGTACTCTAAGTGTGAGATCTTCGGATATTTCCTGTATCTTTGCTATCTGTCCCACATAATCCACTAAGACCGGCTCGGCGCCGGTAGCTTGGCGTACCAAGGCAGCGGATCCAAGACCGTCCAGATCCTCCTTGTGCGATATACATACCAAGCGGGTCTTTTTTACAGGGGGCATAAAACACATCGTATAAGCTCACATTTAAACCCAAAAAAATTCTGAAATAATATATAATCCAATACAAATAGTATAGTAATGGGAGATTCTAATGAGATGGAAACAAAAAATATTGGGCTGCGGGGAATCAAGGTGGCCGACACCCGAATATCAGACATTAATGGTGCTCAGGGCAAGCTGATATACCGTGGGTATAACATAATGGACTTGACAGAGAACTCTTCATATGAGGAGACAGCATACCTCCTACTTCACGACAGCCTGCCATCCATGAAAGAGCTGAGTGTGTTCAGGTCCATGATTTCAGAGGCGCGGTTCATACCAAAACAGATGCAGAAGAACATGGGCAACTGGCGCAAGGATGCCGACCCCATGGATATGCTACAGGCATTTGTGGCAGCCCTAGCCGGATACTATGATGAAGAGTTCTCCAGCAAGGAGGCCAGTTATGAGCGTGCCATAAACCTGATAGCCAAGGTGCCCACCATAGTAGCCAGCTGGCAGCGTATACGAAATGACATGGAACTGATTGAGCCGGATCCCTCCCTAAGCCATGCGGCCAACTTTCTATACATGATGTCCGGCGAAAAGCCCGACAAGGATGTTGAAAGAATATTTGATGTATGTCTTATACTACACGCCGAGCATACCTTTAATGCATCTACCTTTACGGCAAGACAGGTCGCATCCACACGGGCCCATATGTATTCGGCAGCCAGCGCCGCCATAGGCTCACTCAGTGGTGAGCTGCATGGGGGGGCCAACTATGAGGTGATGAAGATGTTATTGGATATAGGTCATGTGGAGAAGGCCGGGTCATGGATTAAGGAGAGGGTAGCCAGAAACGAGAGGGTCATGGGCATGGGTCATGCAGTATACAAGACGTTTGATCCGCGCGCCCGGGTACTAAAAGAGATGTCTAGGCAGCTGGCAGCAAAGACCGGCCAGCCATGGTTTGCCATAACAGAGGGGGTTGAGGAGGCCACCATAGCAGAGATAAAGAGAAAGAAGAGTATGGATATTTATCCCAATGTGGATTTGTACAGCGCGTCTATATACTACATGCTAGATATACCCATGGATTTGAACACACCCATATTTGCCATATCCCGGGTAGCGGGGTGGGCAGCACATGTAATAGAAGAGAAGTTTGCCGAGGCAGCCCCAAAGCCTGCATTATACAGGCCAAAGGCAGTATATGTGGGCAAGGATTGTGGTCCTGACGGATGCGAGTACAAACCTATCAACCTTCGCACATGATTCATGAGCTATATACAGATGGTGACGCATACCGCATATCATGGGTTATACGGACTGGTCAAAAAGACGTAATGCAGCACCGCAAACAGGCAGGCACATATCGCGGAGTGGTATCCAATATCCAAGCCAGGTTTATGGCACTACATGTGGGGTTGTTCTGGGGGGTTGGTGTCTTTGCCATTAAAAAAGGAGATCATATAAAGATGATGATAGACAACACGCAGATGATACCATATCTTGTGGATGGGACGGATGATAGATTCATAGGACATCGCATACGTTTTGTTAACCTGTTAATAGAACAGAAAGAATTAACTGCCGACATAAGTAGTATAATGCCCTCAGAGAATATTGCATTATTACAGCAGCGTGCAGGCGAATGATAATAATATCATATATTTTTCAACCACGTATGAGGGACTAGATAATGGATATGTTTAACTCGGCACTAATGTGTGTATTACAAAAATATTCATCTATAGAGATGGATAAAATAATAATTGCCACTGCTCATAATGCCAAAACAATACCAGAAAAATCGATAACAGAGAACACAGATGCAGTAATATCAGTCAGGACTCCACATTATGAGCAGGACTGCGCATATCAGGATATAACGGCTAGACTGGAAAATAATGACGCAATACAGTACGCCATATACCAAAGAAATGACCGGGAACGGATATATCGGATCCCCCATACAGGCTTCATAACCGGCGACATATACAGTCTGTCAGATGCCATTACAGCGCTCAAAGACACCAATAATACCATGCGGGACTCGATTCAGGCCATACGGGCCTCTGCGGAGCACATGCGGGCAAAACATCAAAGACACATAATTAAAAAGATGGGACAGAGGACATGGTCTGGAGCCACGCAATCTGCATCATTGATATTATTTAGTGGAATCCTTATGCAGCAGCATCTGTCAGCATGCAGAGAAGACATACCGCCGCTAGGCACTGTTGCAGATGCCGAATCTCTACTAAATACATGGAATTATTTAATTAATCTAAATCAGTTTGACGCATTCAAACCCACTGTAGAAATTCTGAATATTTTAATGACCGAATCCATTACGTCTGCCAATAACACACTACAGCCGTTGATTGATGTTATATTAAATACAAAAAATACCATAAAATCCATTATCAATGCTGGAATGACGCTGCTGCCATACATATCCGAAGACAGGAGTACTGCTGCAGAATATTACACAAGAGAGTCCATCGCCGAAATGCTGGCACACCTCACAATAGTAAAAGGGGATATGCATTCCACAGACTACTTTAAGGAACACAAAATAGCCGATTTTACATGCGGTACCGGAGCTCTACTGAGGGCAGGATATCGCCGTATACAGTCACTGCACAAGAGACATCATCGACTATACGGGATGGAGGATCTACGTCGGGGCGCCATCGAAGGAGGCCTTATAGGTACCGACATATCGCCTGTGGCTGTACACCTGGCTATAATATCACTGCTTGTTGCCGATAACAGTGGTGAGTGGCATAATCCCACCGGTATTGCATGTGTAAAGGTTGGTGGACCTTCTGGCATGACGGGCGCAATTGAATACATAAGAGAGCAGGGCTACTTTGCAAGCCAGGAGAACGTCGATATTCCACGTATACCGGACAAATCCATCGACTATATATTGATGAATCCACCATACTCGAGATCCCGGAACAATAAAGCCGTCTTTGATATAGCAGATCTTGGAGAGGCGGAAAGACACGCCTGCCAGGCCCGCTGGAAAGACCTCATACACAATTATCCGGCAAAAAAGATTGCAGGTATGGCACCCACCTTTATTATAGTAGCATCCAAAAAAATAAAAGATTGGGGGCGAATAGGTTTTGTACTCCCAATAACGGCGGCATTTGCAGAGGCATGGTCAGAGACTAGAGAGTTCATACATTATAACTACACAGATATTATGGTCATAACGTTTAGTTCCGGAAAATCACTCTCGCACAGCACCAATCTAACTGAGATGTTGCTGGTGGCCACCAAGACCCCACAACCAAAAAAAACACCATCTGAAATTTACTGTGTTACATTAAACAGGTCCCCGGCCAACCCGGCTGAGGCGGTTGAGATGACACGGGCCATACTGAACTCCAACACGGCAGCATCAAGGTTGGGATGTACTGTGGAACTTGGAGATGTAATAGGTAGCATATACAACTATGTGACAGATCCTGGGCGGCCATGGAGTCCATTGGGGGCCATAGACTCACATATGGTAATATTTGCCGAAGAGCTCGTGCGGGGTAATTTTTTAAAGCCGGATCGTACACTAGTACAGTTCGCTATCAACATGGTACCCATAAAGGACATATTTCGCGTAGGTCCGACGCACCACATAATAGGGCACACGGCAGGCAACTTCCCATCGGGAGCATATGAGCTGCACAGAATTGATCAAATGGATGCAATAAAAGACGGTACACAGTACTCGTTGTGGAACGTTAGTAAGAACCAGGACAAATTGATCATATCTCCCACGCATTACGGCATACCCACAGGCAAGTCGCATAATATAACACGTCACAACACAACGCTATTTTACAACCGTAGGCTGGGCTGGTCGGGCAACGCATTGCTAGGCGCCTCTACCAAAGACAGGGTTATGGGAGGTAATGGATGGGTGGGCCTAGAGCATACGGATGCGCGGGTCCTAAAAGCCGCGGCGCTGTGGTTTAACTCTACACTGGGACTGGTGACACACTGGACACAGGCATCCCGGAGCGAGCCCGGACGGGCAACTGCCCAGATAAAAGCCATCAAGAACATACCCTGTCCACAGTTCGATACATTAAAGGATGCGGTACTATCTAAGGCGGCCAAATTCTTTGATGATATATCATCATCAGAGCTGCTGTCTGCCTGCTATGCACATATGGACAAAAATAGACATGCAATAGATGAGTTTGTGCTAGAGATGCTAGGTATATGTGATGTCGACATTCAAGACATTCGGGTGCGGTTTTGCCAAGAGCCCACCATACATAATTATGCCAAAAAACCCCTAAAATCACTAAGTAAATAGCTAGCAATTATGTATATTTAAAAAAATAGATAGATATGCTTTAGAGAAAAGACTGTGTCGCACTACAAAAATGAGTGGAATAGTATTACTGCTTAAAATCGCTACAATAACCGCCCAGTAAACTATTGCAACCAACACTGCGTGGAGTTCAGCAGAACTATCATGGAACGGTTTGGCGGCCGGCTTCTGCCCGTACGTGCGCAGCCCCCCATGCGGCAGGTTTGGCGTGGCACCAAACACTCAGAAAGCCGAAGCGTCCAGATAATCATATGGTACATGGTCAGCAGTATATGGTGAAATCAACGGTGGGACAGGTATCTGTAAAAATATCTTCATCTAGACATATTTTGCCGATTTAATAGAGTAGTCGATGCCCATACTCTTCCATGTCGTGATGCATGTAAGGTACATGGTCAGGCCATGCCTATTTTTCCAGATGGGAAGTTGTTTTTTATGCGCAAATATTATGTTTTGCTGACCAAGTACATCATATGTTTTAACGGTCTGTACTTGGTCAGGCCAGCATTGAGTCTAGACGTAAAAAGGTCTTCTGCCTGTAGAAATAGGCATGACCTAGCCAGGCACATAATTTACAACTAGCGACTAGCACACATAAACTCTAATTAAGATGAATATAGAATGGTAGATAGAAAAATGATTGTTGATCTCGATCTAAAGGGGCGTCTTGTGATAGTTATTGGTGGCGGATATGAAGGAATGCTGAAAATAAGATCATTATTAACACAGGACTGCAAGATTTTGCTTTTTAGTGAAGAAACAAGTCCAGAAATTCAAAAGTATGTTGACGAAAAAAAAATTGCTTTTAAAAAACTAAAAGTGACTGATGTAGATTTTTTGGAAATATACAAACCAATAATGATAATGGGTACAACTGATGACAAGGAACTCAATAGAAAAATTTATCAAAAGGCAAAAAGTATGAATTGTTACGGATATGTGATCGATGATCCCGTAAGCAGTGATTTCTCTCATCCATCACTTATCAACATAGAAGACATAATACAAATTGCAATATCAACTAGGGGTAAAAGTCCAATAATGGCAAAAAGGATTAGAATTGATGCAGAAAAAGTATTTAAAAAAGTAATTAAAAAAGAGTACCTAAACTACATCAAAATTCATGAATATGCCAGAAACCTGGCTAAAACAAAAATTCAAACCCCGGCCGAACGAAAAGATTTTATGTATAGTCTGATGGACGATAAGGATCTCAATCAAAATTTAAAGGCAGATGAATTAATTGATGCAAAAGACAGAATTAAACTACTTTTAGATTTATGGGGCACAAAATAGTTTCTTTGTATTTCCCGCATGTGATGTTTTTTGTCTTAGCACATTCTATCCACAGCCAGTATGTGTTGCCGTGACACATTCAACTCTTGCAATTACCTAGTCCCGCTACCCGTCTTTATCCGACGAATGACATAGCGTAGTATTCTGAAAAAAGAATCGAACACTCACATTAGAGAGTAAAAGTACATAGGTATTTTTACGTCCTAGAAGTGTCCACGACTTATGCACTTCAGTATATATTAGTATAAGATCTTTAAGGCTGTGTTCCATTCTTTTTTTGAATTATTGAGAGTATTGACTTGGTCATTAGCATTGGTTTTGCTGTATTTTTAGTTCCATATAGCTTTTCGCGTTCTTGTGTTGTTTTCTAGCTGCATTTAAACGGTATAATTTTCGCACAAAAAATGCTTTTTTATAATAGTGATGGGCAAGCAGCTGTAATCGCCTATAAGGGCTGCCTACTTCCATTTGGATAACCGGCGCCCACAAATTATACAGCTGAATTTACCTCATATACAAGAAGGACTCGAAGCCCATGTATCAGAAAGGAGTTGCCCACCACGCAGATCTTTAATCTAACTGACATTTATTTATTTTTGCAAAGGTTATTGAAAGGGCGTCCTAGAACCAAATCTCTTGTCTTTGCAGAGGGAATCACCATGTATGTTGTACATGTGACCGCATAGATAGGAAAGGCAGCAGACTAAGAAGGTTTGGATGCAGACATGCAAGCCGTAGCATATACTGTAATATGGGCCCGGTTCTAGGCCGATGTAGTAAGAGGTCACGACCTAAAGCGGAACGCTGCAAGGCGAGCGCTTACGGTGCCAACACAGGCCTGTTAGGTCATAACGGCTGAGATGGTTGCATTGTTCATGAAGCTCAAAACGAATTATAGTGTTAGGAAGCACACGGAACTCACAGACACGAGTCCTTTGTCTTTATAGTATAAACAAAAAACTAAGATATATTTTTGGAAAAAATGCAGCAAAATATATGGAATGTTTTAAACTAAAATCAGAGTTTGAGCCGACCGGTGATCAGCCTCAGGCAATTGCAAAACTGGTGCAGGGTGCTAAAAGAGGCGACACTCAGACACTGCTGGGAGTGACGGGGAGTGGTAAAACGTTTACCGTAGCCAATGTAATAGAAAAGAGTAGTAAAAATACACTTGTTATATCACATAACAAGACGCTGGCGGCGCAGTTATACTCTGAGTTAAAGCACTTTTTTCCAAATAACAATGTCGGATACTTTGTATCGTTCTATGACTACTATCAGCCAGAGAGTTACATAGCCCAGACAGACACGTACATAGAAAAGGACACCCGAAGAAACGATGTAATAGAAAAGATGCGCCTAGAAGCGACCGCCATGCTCCTATCAGGACTCCCCACAGTAATAGTTGCCACAGTATCCTGCATATACTCACTTGGCAACCCTCAAGACTGGGAGGACTTGGCCATAACCATAAATGTAGACATGAAACTCTCACGAGATGTACTTGTGGGAAGGCTAATAGATGCACGCTATGAGAGGAATGATACTGAGGTGGCGCCGGGCAACTTTCGCGTAAAGGGAGATACCATAGATGTCAGTCCCGCATATACTAGCAACATGATAAGGATATCATTGTTTGGTGATAGAGTAGAGAGAATATCTGTCCGGAACCCTATCACCATGAAGGAGGAGTCCAAGCTGTCGCAGATAACAATATATCCGGCCAAGCACTACCTCACCGCCAAGGATAGGCGCGAGGAGGCACTAAAAACGATAAGGGAGGAACTACAGGATAGGTTGGGTAGTCTCCCCCTACTAGAGAGACAACGGTTGGAGAACAGAACACAGTACGACATGGAGATGATACAAGAGTTAGGATACTGTTCTGGTATAGAGAACTACTCTAGGCACTTTGATGGGCGAAAGCCAGGTGAGAAGGCATTCTGTTTGTTGGATTTTTTTGGAGATGACTTTCTACTAGTCATAGACGAGTGTCATGTAACGCTGCCGCAGCTGCATGCCATGTACAAGGGAGACCGCTCCCGTAAGCAGCAGCTCATAGACTATGGTTTTAGGCTCCCCAGTGCTTATGACAACAGACCACTAAAGTTTGAAGAGTTTGAATCATACATGGGGAATACACTGCTAGTGTCGGCAACCCCGGGGTCATATGCGCGCAAGGTATCCAGCCGCGTGGTAGAGCAGCTGGTAAGACCGACCGGCCTTGTAGACCCGCCGGTAGAAGTCAGACCTACAGAGGGGCAAATGGATGACATAATACAGGAGATAAATAAGCGGGTGGCTCGCTCAGAGCGCACACTCATAACCACACTTACAAAACGGATGGCCGAGGATCTGGCAGAGTACCTATCAAAGAAGGGCATACAGGTGAGATACATGCATTCGGAGATAGAGGGACTACAGAGAACCGAGATAATACGACAGCTGCGGCTGGGCGAGTTTGATGTTTTGGTGGGAATAAACCTGCTCCGGGAAGGGCTGGACATACCCGAGGTGTCCTTGGTTGCCATACTAGATGCGGACAAGGAGGGGTTCCTACGCAACTACACCAGTCTGATACAGACATTTGGGAGGGCATCCCGGAATGCCAACGGCGCCGTAATAATGTATGCGGAGACACTGACCGATTCAATGCGCCAGGCCATGGAAGAGACCCGGCGGCGCCGGAAGCGCCAGCTGGAATACAACAAGAGACATAATATAACTCCCCGTACAATATCAAAGCCCATTCCAGAGGCAGCTACCAAACATGAAGAGGTCGACATATCAAAGTCCAACTTTGATATACGGGAGAGGATAATCGAGTTAGAAGCTGAGATGAAGATGTGTGCGGACAAGCTGGACTTTGAGAGGGCTGCAGAATGTCGTGACCACATAGTTGAACTAGAAAGGGAGTTGAAGCGGCGTGGCTAAACTCATAGTGCGGGGCGCACGACACCACAATCTTAAAAACATAAATGTTGAGCTTCCAAAGAACAACCTTCTAGTAATAAGTGGAATGTCAGGTTCTGGCAAGTCTACACTGGCCTTTGACACAATATATGCCGAAGGGCAACGCCGATACGTCAACTCCCTAACTGCGTATGCCCGACAGTTTCTAGACATAATGGACAAGCCGGATGTTGATACCATTGAGGGATTAGCCCCGGCCATAGCCATACAACAGAAGACGACTAGTAGTAACAAACGCTCCACAGTGGGTACTATAACCGAGATATACGACTATCTTAGGCTGTTATATTCGAGGGTAGGCATCCCACGATGTCACAAGTGTGGCCGCGAAATATCCAGTCAGTCAGTAGAGACAATCTGTGATTCCATACTAAAGGAGTTTGATGGTTTAGACATACTTGTTTTAGGCCCGCGCGTACAACACAAGAAGGGAAACCATGTAAATGTCATAACGGCTGCCATAGCAGATGGCTACTCTCGAATTCGTATCGATGGCACAATATACAGCCTAGACGATGAGATACCACCACTAAACCGACAGCAGTGGCATGACATACAGATAGTTGTGGATAGACTTACAGCCATAAAGGCAGAGCGCTCCAGACTGTTTGAGAGTGTGCAGACCACTGTAGACTCATCAGATGGCAACATAATGATACAATCAGGTGAAAACGTCTCAATATACTCCCAGCATAATGCATGTCCATATTGTGGCATAAGCATAGGTGAACTGGAACCAAGAGTGTTCTCGTTCAACTCGCCGATGGGCATGTGTGATTCATGCGTGGGCTCGGGTTATAGAATCGACTTTGATCAAAATTTGATAATGCCCGACAAAACAAAGAGTGTTAGAGAGGGCGGACTGGACCCGTTTGGAGAAGACATATCTGCGCCCATATGGGACCGAATTCAACTACTGGCCAATAGACACAGACTTGATCTCGATAAACCCCTAAAGGATTTCACCAAAACTCAATTGAACCATCTGTTGTATGGGGAGGGTACGCAATCGGATATGGCACATATTATGTTTGATGGCGACTATATCGGTGATGGGGTTATTGGTATAATGAGCCACATCATGAACTATGGTAGGTATGGGGCCAAAGCTTATTTTACAAACAGATACATCCGGGAGGGGTTATGTTCTGTGTGTAACGGATCAAGACTGCGCCCGGAACCGCTGGCAGTGCATGTCTCTGGAAAGAACATAGTAGAGGTATGCGACATGTCCATACGGGAGTGTCGTGAGTTCTTTGATAACGTCAACCTCAACCCAACCCAGGCATACATAGCAAAGGACGTACTAAAGGAGATAAAGAGCAGACTGGAATTTTTAGATACTGTAGGCTTATCATACCTGACACTGGGTCGTCGCAGTACCACATTATCTGGAGGAGAGTCACAACGTATACGACTGGCAACCCAAATAGGGTCAAGATTAACCGGAGTCCTGTACATACTAGATGAGCCTACGATAGGACTGCACCAGCGGGACAACAGTAGACTGGTAGAGACACTCAAAAGATTACGTGATTTGGGAAATACGGTAATCGTAGTGGAGCATGATGAAGAGGTCATACGCAGTTGTGACTGGTTGGTGGATTTAGGTCCCAAAGCCGGTGTACAGGGTGGGGAGGTTGTCTTTGAAGGGACCGTACAGGATATGTTAAAGGATAAAAGCTCCATCACTGGCAAATATATCCGAGGAGATGTTAGTATAAAAGTAGAGAATAGGTTACGCAAATCCCGCAATGAACTGGTTGTACAAGGCGCCCACCTTAACAATTTAAAAAACATAGAGGTTAAGTTTCCCTTGGGCATGCTGGTATGTGTAACCGGCGTGTCAGGTTCGGGCAAGTCTACTTTGGTGAATACAATACTGTATAACAAACTGAAAGCTCAACTAAATGGAGGCAATGATGCGTCGGGTACAGATTGTAATATACAGGGCATAGAGAATATAGACAATGTCATAGCAATAGACCAATCCCCCATAGGAAGAACGCCGCGCTCCAATCCTGCGACGTATATAGATGCCTTTAAACACATCCGAGACATATTTGTAAAAACCCAGCTGGCCCGAAGTCGGGGTTATACCGTGGGTCATTTTTCGTTCAATGTGCAGAAGGGGAGGTGCGCAGAGTGTGAGGGAAGTGGTCTACGTCGCATACAGATGCAGTTTCTGGCAGATGTGTATGTCAGGTGTGATAAATGTCGTGGCAAGCGTTTTGACTCGCAGATACTACAGGTGCGCTACAGGGGCAAGAACGTATACGACGTACTGGATATGACAGTGGATGAAGCGGTGGACTTTTTCAGGAATCATAAGTCAATATACACCAAACTTTACACCCTACAGCAGGTAGGCTTAGGATACATAAAACTGGGCCAGTCTTCAAAGACCCTCTCCGGCGGCGAGGCGCAGCGCGTAAAGCTGGCCAGTGAGCTATCCAAGAGGGAGACCGGTAACACCATATACATGTTAGATGAGCCCACTACAGGTCTGCATTTTGCAGATGTAGACAAACTTCTAGAGGTACTCAATGAGTTGGTAAACAGGGGCAATAGTGTAGTCATAATAGAACATAACATGGATGTTATTGCAAATGCAGACTGGGTCATAGACATGGGCCCTGAGGGAGGAAATGAGGGTGGCATGATAGTTGCCCAAGGCACTCCCCAGCAGATATCCCAGACATTCACACATACGGGCAAATACCTAAAAAAGATGCTCAAGGTTGTATGATATAGATACCAAAAATGTGCCCCAGCATCCCGGCATTTACATAATGAAGGATGATAGTGATACAATAATCTACATAGGGAAGGCAAAAGATCTAAAACGGCGGGTCCGTTCGTACTTTAATCGGACACATGATTATAAAACAGCTAGGCTGGTAGAGAAGATACATGCAATAGAGTACATACTGACAGACACGGAGAGTGAGGCATATCTGCTAGAGTCAGGCATGATAAAACGGCACCGGCCAAAATTTAACATTGAGTTAAAGGATCAGGAGAGATATACCTACCTAAAAGTAACGGATGAAAAGTATCCCCGTTTGGTGGTAGCACGTCGAAGCCGCACGGGTCACTTTTTAGGAAGGGGGGATGTGTACGGACCCTTTGTGTATGGAAGCTCAAAGCTACTCACCGTAGGGACACTGCGAAAGTCCTTCAAGATACGTACCTGCAAAAAGTTACCAAAGAAGGTGTGTCTAGAGTATCATTTGGGGAACTGTGAGGGACCTTGCGAGTTTGCTGATGCGCAGAACCAATACGACATACATGTTAAGAATTTAAAAAGTGTTCTAAAAAACCCAAACCAGTCTGAAGCATTTACAAACAAATTACGAGACGAGATGGTAAAGGCGGCCGATATGCGGCAGTTTGAACGGGCCCGGGAGATTCGAGATACACTGCGGCGGCTGGGAAATCTACAGTACGAACAAAAGATGGCCACCATATCCAAAAAGAACGAAGAGTTCTTTGGTATTCACATACGGAACATGACTGCCACGGTAATGAATTTTAGACTCGTATCCGGCGTAATTAGGGATAGTGACAGGTTTACGTTTGAGACCATAGGGGATAACAATTTGGGAAACTTTATCTTTCAGTATTACTCTACTCATCCAATTCCCGACTGTGTGGTGCTAAGTGAAATGCCGTCCGAGCGCGACATACTAGTAAAATTACTATCCCGACAGGCAGGGCATTCCGTCGATATCACAACTCCCAACACTCCCATGAGAGAAAACATGATAAAACTACTCTTGAAGAATATAGATGCGACCCTTTCTGCTGATCTGCACGCAGAGCTGCAGCAGGCCCTCAATCTAACATCACCACCCAGTATAATAGAGTGTTTTGACATATCAAATCATGGTGCGGAGTTTGCAGTAGGCGCCACCTCGTGTTTGGTTGATGGTAAGCCTGAAAAGTCCAGGTATAGGCGGTTCCGCATAAAAACCGTCTCTGGTCGGGACGACTATGCAATGATACATGAAATCGTACTCCGGAGATATAGTCGGCTAAAGAGGGAAGGTGTAAGAATGCCGGATTTGGTACTAATCGATGGAGGCAGAGGTCAGCTAAGCAGTGCAGTTGCGGCCTTGCAAGAGGCCGGCGTTGAGCTACCTTGCGCATCTTTGGCCAAAGAGAATGAAGAGGTATATGTACCACATACACCAGAGCCCATAATCATACCATCAAACAGCACATCCTTGCACATATTACAATATGCTAGGGATGAGGCTCACCGGTTTGGTGTGGCGTATAATAATACCATACGTAAAATAAAACTAGAAAAATAAGAAAAAAGTTGTTACTCCACTACTACTGTACCAATCATCCAAGGATGTACTAGGCAGAAGTAGGGATATGTGCCAGACTCTTCAAATGTATGTGAAAAGACCGTGCCTGCCATAACCAATCCGCTATCAAAGACGTTGGTAGGTCCATCTCTAGGAGAACCCGATGATACTGTGTGGGCAGCGACATCATTATTCACCCAGTTTACCGTATCACCTACTTGAGCCATGATGGATGAGGGCATAAAGCACGTATCGTCCAATTCACAACCCGGAACAGATGTTCCTTCAGGAGTTATCACATCCCATGAAGTAGGACCGGTAGGTGCGACATCATCAGCCATCATGGTATCATCAGCCATCATGGTATCATCAGCCATCATGGTATCATCAGCCATCA